>CABUMU010000121.1 GCA_902492855.1 uncultured Collinsella sp.
GTCGAATGGGCGGCGGAGGGTCTTATGCGGCGGAGGAGGCGTCGTCCTCGTCTAGGGCGGCGAAGAGCTTCTTGCCGTCGAGCAGGCGCGTGCTGACGTTTCTCATACGGGCGATCTCGACGGTGCGCAGCGTATCGTCGGTGCCTCGGGCGTCGTAGACCGTTCCCAGCAGATACGAGATGCCATCGCGCTGCCTGATGGCAAAGGGACGGAGTGTCATCCGTGCTGCTTCGGTTTCGCCGCGTGTCGTGACGCTCGAAATATCAAAACTCACCGTGGTTCCGTGGTCGATGGCCTGCTCGACGAGCTCGCACGTGTCGATGCGCTTGATGGGCGTGCGTGTTGCCTTGGTAGCCTTGCTGCCTGCGCTTGGAGCGGGTTCGGGTGTATCGAGGTAGCCGCGAACGTCGGCGCTCGCCATGGCAACTAAGTGCTGCGCCATGCTCTTGCGGATAGCGATAGGCGTGGAGCGGTTGCGCATGACCATACCGTGGAGCCGGATGATCTCTTCATCGGTGAGCGGGCGGGTAAGAAGCTTGTAGCCCACGCCGCGTTTGTACTCAATTTCGTATCCGGCATGGCGAAGCGCGGAGATGGCGGTGTAGATGCTGCGCCGCGCCGCCGAGATGGGCATGCGGGCGGGGTTGTCGGGATGGGCGAGGAGTCGGATCAACTCATCGGAAAGCATGGCCTTGTCCTCGCCGGTGTTCTCGCTTAATAGTTGCAGGATGCGAACGGCGCGATAGGCTGCCATCGACGCGGCGCCTCTAGTCGTGGTGTCGTAGGTTTCAACAGCGGTTTCGGTCATGGTGCCCACGTCCTTTCCGTTTTGGGTGGCGACGGCATGGAGCCTAGGACGTGGGACTTTCCCAGGGACGCAGGGCGCTCTGGGCGGTCGGTAGCCGTCGGCAAACGGCGGGTCGAGTTTTCAACAGCCCCGCTCAACTGACCAAAAACTTGCCAAAAGCTTGACGGATACTGTTGAAAAAAGCGTCTCTCGACCGATGCCGAGAGACGCTTGTGCGATGAGCGTTAGCGTGTGGCGACGCGAGCTAGCGTCCGACGATTAGAAGTCGGCGTTGCCCACGGTGCGCGGGTGCGGCAGGACGTCGCGGATGTTGCCCACGCCGGTGAGGTACATCACCAAGCGCTCGAAGCCCAGACCGTAGCCAGCGTGCTTGCAGGAACCGTAGCGGCGCAGGTCCAGATAGTACTTGTACTGCTCGGGTGCCATGCCCAGGTCCTTAATGCGACCCTCGAGCAGGTCCAGGCGCTCCTCGCGCTGGGAGCCACCGATGATCTCGCCGATGCCTGGCACCAGGCAGTCGGCGGCGGCGACGGTCTTGCCGTCGTCGTTCATACGCATGTAGAAGGCCTTGATCTCTGCCGGGTAGTCGGTTACGAAGGTCGGGCGCTTAAAGTGCTCCTCGGTCAGGAAGCGCTCGTGCTCGGTCTGCAGGTCGATGCCCCAGCTGACGGGGTAATCAAACTTGTGGCCAGCAGCGACTGCCTGCTCCAAGATCTCGACGGCCTCGGTGTAGGTAACGCGGGCAAAGTCAGAGTTTGCCACGTGGTCCAGGCGCTCGATCAGGCCCTTGTCCACAAACTTGTTGAGCATGTTGAGCTCGTCGGGGCAGGTGGCCATAACGTCCTTAAGGACGTACTTGAGCATGGCCTCGGCGTTGTCCATGTAGTCGTTGAGGTCGGCGAAGGCCATTTCGGGCTCGATCATCCAAAACTCGGCGGCGTGGCGCGTGGTGTTGGAGTTTTCGGCACGGAAGGTGGGGCCAAAGGTGTACACGTCGCCAAAGGCCATGGCAAAGTTCTCGGCATTGAGCTGGCCGGACACGGTGAGGCTTGCATGCTTGCCAAAGAAGTCCTGGCTCCAGTCGACCTCGCCGGACTCGGTGAGGGGCGGATTTTTGGGGTCGAGCGTGGTCACGCGGAACATCTCGCCGGCGCCCTCGCAGTCACTCGTGGTGATGATGGGGGTGTTGACGTAGACAAATCCTTGCTCCTGGAAGAAGCGGTGGATGGCGGCAGCCGCGACAGAGCGGATGCGGAACACGGCGCGGAACAGGTTGGTGCGCGGGCGAAGGTGCTGCTGGGTGCGCAGGAACTCGACGGTTGCGCGCTTCTTCTGCAGCGGGTAATCAGGGGCGCTGACGCCCTCGACCTCGATGGAGGTGGCAGAAAGCTCGAAAGGCTGGGGCGCATCGGGGGTCAGCTTGACGGTGCCGGTGCAAATGAGTGCGGCCGAGACGTTTTGGTGGGCGATCTCGTCGTAGTTGTCGAGTGCCTCGCGGTTCATGACGACCTGCAGGTCGCGGAAGCAGCTGCCGTCGTTGAGCGTAACAAAGCCAAAGTTCTTCATGTCGCGGACGGACTTGACCCAGCCGGCGACGGTGACGGTCTGGCCGCCGAGCGACTCGGCATCGGCATAGAGCTGCGCGATTTTGGTGCGGTTCACGTATCCTCCCATAACGGTTGAATGATAGTTATCCATACAGTTCGATATTCTAGCAGCTCGGCTCATTTGGGCTATACAGATAAGGCATTGGTGGGATGGTTTTTCAAACGAAAAGCGCCCGCGGCCAAATGGTCGCGGGCGCTTGACGAGGTGCCTTTTGGCTGTGTGGCGCGGGGCCAGGCTACTTGGTCTTGGCTACCAGCAGCGGGTCGCCCAGCTTGACGAGCGGGTTGCCGCCGATAAGCGTTCCGGACTCGCCGACATGGTCGATGCTCTTAAGGCGATCGAGCTCGGAGACGATGACGGTCACGATGTCCTCGTGACCAGCGGCCTTAATGGCCTCGCGGTCGAAGCTGATAAGCGGCTGGCCTGCCTTGACCACATCGCCCATCTCGACAAAGCGGGCAAAACCCTTGCCGTTCATTTCCACGGTGCCCAGGCCGACATGGATAAACACGCGCAGGCCGTCCTCGGTGATCATGCCAATGGAGTGGTTGGTGACGGTGGTGGCACCGATGCGGCCGTTGGCGGGCGCATAGATGGTGCCGGTAATGGGCTCGATGCCATAGCCCTGGCCAAGCATGCCCGAGGCGATCGTCTCGTCGGGAACCTCGTCCAGGTTGACGAGCACGCCGTTGACGGGGGCATAGATGACGCCTTCGCGGGTGGCGAAGCTTGCTGCGGGCGGAACGGACACCTCGCCGGTCGAGGTGAAGGTGGACTTAAGCGAATCGAGCAGACCCATAGTTGCCTCCAACTTAAATAGGCGCATATCGCGCGTTTGGTTTGCCGGAAACGTTTCGCATGTGTTTCGCGGCTTGGTCAACGCCCCTATTTTACGCTGCTCAACGATACCTCTGAACTGGGATTATGTGATATATCAGTTGAAGGGAAACTTATTGTCGGAGTGTTTCTGCGCCACGGGTTCAAGTGGGGTACGCTTGAAGGCGAAAAACAAGGGCGCATAATTTGCGCGAAGGGAGCACATATGATTGTCGAGAACCATGCGCTGTGGGGCGAGGAGCCGACCGAGGAATATCCGGCGACGTTTACGTATTTGGGTGCCGAGCCGCTGCCCGACAAGCCCAATGGCCGCCGCCCCGCGGTGATCATCTGCGGCGGAGGCGGGTTTACGCATATCGCTCCGCACGAGCAGGACCCGGTGGCGTTTGCGTTTTTGGATCACGGTTACCAGACCTTTGTGCTCAACTATGTCACGAGTTCTACGGGTGACGTGAGCTTTCCGCACCCCCAGGCAGATCTTGCCAAGATGGTCGCCACGGTGCGCGCCAACGCCGACGAGTGGCATGTCGATCCTAAGCGTGTGTGCGTCGTGGGATTCTCGGCGGGCGGTATGATCTGTGCCTCGCTGGCAACGCAGTGGAAGACCGGCCCCTTCGCGGGCCTGGCGGGGGCGCGTCCGGACGACATTCGTCCCGATGCCGTGGTGCTGGGCTATCCATTGCTCGACTTTGCCTATGTGCGCGACATGCAGACGCGCGATCCGCGCATTGACTTGCGCGTGCCCAAGACGGGCGGCAAGACGGGGCGCGATTTGCTCAACGACTACCTGTCGATGGTGACGGGCGGCGAGGCAACTGACGAGCATTTGGCCGATATCTGCCCCACCACACATGTTTCGCGTCAGATACCGCCGACCTTTGTGTGGGGCGTGTCCGACGACAAAACGGCGCCGATCGCGCAGGTCTATCCGTTTGCCCAACGCATGGCAGAGGAGGGCGTCCCTTGCGAGATGCACGTCTTTGACCAGGGCGGTCACGGCCTTTCACTCGGCAACGCCAACACCGCGGTCGACAACGAGGACAAGCAGGTGGCGGTCCGCCCTTGGATTCGCCTAGCCTTCCGCTTCCTCGAGCGCCATCTGTAAGAGGACGGGCATCCCAGCCCTTCAATAACTTGCGGTGAAATAGCTCCGATCTGGGGCATCAACCAGCCCATCCAGGAACTATTCCACCGCAACTTCGTTTTTGATGCCCCGTCTGGAAACTGCATCCCAGTTCCCCCTTCAAGGTGGGACACGGTTTCCCATAGGGCCTCGATTTGGAAACCACATCCCGTTTCGAGCTCAAATTCTGGGTCGCAGTTTCCTCGAGGGGCCCCGTTGGGAAACTGCGACCCGTTTCGAGCGGGAATAACGGGACACGCTTTCCGCAAGGGTATCGTTTCCTACCAGACGGTGAACTGGGCGTTTTCTGTGTTCCAATGGACATCGCGAACGTAGTCGCGCACGCCCGTCGCATCTCGTGCTTCGAACAACTCAAGAATATGAGCATGTTCGTTGTTGGCTTTATTGAGCAGTTTACACGCCGTTTCCTGGTCGACAGTTTCGTAATCGCGCTTGATAAAGCAGCGTTCGAGCTGCGAGATCATATCGCGCAGACGGTCGTTGCCGCAGCGGTTGAAGTACGTTAGATGAAAGTCTCGCTGAATGTCGTCGTACTTTCGGATGAGACCGCCTTGGATCGCGAGGTCCATGGAGCCGACGAGAAATTTAAGCTGCGTAATGTCATCGTCGGTTAGGTTCGGACAGGCGAGGTATGCGGCCTGCCCGTCGAGCGGCCCCATAATCTCAAAGACTTCAACGGCGTTTTGCTGATCGAACCCACGGACGCGGAATCCGCGGCGGGGGAGATTGTCCAGATAACCGTCGCTTGCGAGCTGGATGAGCGCTTCGCGGACCGGCGTGCGCGACACGCCCATGGCGTCGCAGATCGCTTGCTCGCTCAGCCGGTCGCCGGCCGAAAGCTCGCCGGCGTCAATACGGCTCGAAATGTAGTCGTATACGTGGTCTTTCAGGGGCCTTCTGAGCGTTTCCATGAGCCTATGTTCCTTAACGGTATATTTCTAAAAGCAAATACGTTTCACTTGAATAGCTCAGTTGAATTATAGAACGACCAGCTAAATCATGCTACTTTGCGCCGATACGTAAGAATACGCTTACCGAAGAAAACCTACCGTT
>CABUMU010000122.1 GCA_902492855.1 uncultured Collinsella sp.
CAGGCCCGATGGGACGGCTACCGAGCCGCCAAGATGGCGTCGATGAGCGTCAGTACGCCCCCGTCGTTGTTGCTCGGAATGCGCCACTTAGCATGCGCGTTCATATGCTCCTCGGCGTTGTCCACGATAAAGCTGTGGCCGACGCGCTCCAGCATGGGGATGTCGTTGTAGGTGTCGCCCACGGCGGCGGCATCGGCGATATCGATGCCCAGGGGCTCGCACAGGTGAGCGACGCCGGCGCCCTTGTCGACACCCAGGTTCATAAAGTCGATCCACTCGCGCCCGGCGTTGGTGACGTAGAGCTTGTCCGAGAACTCGGGGCTATAGGTCTCGCGGAAAGCGGGCTCGGCGTCGTAGCCGGGGAAGAAGACCGAAATCTTGTTGGACTCGAAATCCATGCCCTCAAAGCTGTCGACGTAGTTGATTGTGTTGTAGTAGACGCTGATCTCGTCGTGGTACTGATGGTCGCGGGCAAGCACGTAGAACTCGTCGAAGCAGCACAGGACGGGAACGGCGCGAGGATCCTCCGAGGCACGGCTCAAGACCTGCTGATACAGCGCCACATCGATGTTGCTCTTATAGATATAACTGCCGCGATAGATGACGCACGCTCCGTTGTCGGGACAAAAGGCGAGGCGGTTCTTGATGCTCTCGAACATCTCCTTGAGCTTGGGGGCTGGACGTCCGCTGGCGGGGCAGAACACGATGCCGGCGTCGGCGAGCTTGTCTAGGCGCTCATCAAGACCCTGCGGCAACACGCGCTCGTCGGTGAGCAGCGTCTTGTCCATATCAACGGCGAGAATCTTAATGCTGCCGATATTGGTGTCCGATTCGTAAGTTTGCATAAAAGCGCGCCTTTCGTTTCGAAATTGTTTCAGACGTTATAACCATCAACCAGTAACCGAGCGTATTGTCGCAGGAACGGAGCGTATTTGCACCACGCTTCACAAAGTAATGAAAAAACTTTTCAGAAATTTGAATTTGTCGCTTGTGCTGCGGGCACTTTAGCGTAATATAGAGACCATCGAAAACGGAGACGGCAAAAGAGCCGCTTACCGAGGAAAAGGTACCGTTTACGATATTTGAATTGCGCCCGGCGATAGGTGAAAGGAGAGGCAGATGCAGTTCGTAAAGATCATCACTACTGCAGACAATGCCATCCGACGCCAGCGCGCAATTTCCCGACGACGATAACAATCGTCTCTGTTCGCATGGGGCGAATTGCCTCAACAGAGTCATTTTGAGGTCGTTGGGTTTTAGCACGACATTGCTGCATGTTTCTAGGGCATGTATGTGCTGATTTTTGCTATTTAACCTGATATTGCACGGTATATGACCTTGAAATGACTTGCAACTGACCGATGTTCTAACTAGCTACCAAGGGCGAAAGGAAACAGCCATGAGCAAGGAAAAAGTCATTCTCGCATATTCCGGTGGTCTTGATACATCCGTATGTGTCAAGTGGCTCCAGGACGAAAAGAATCTCGATGTCGTTTGTGTCTGCGGCAATGTGGGCCAGGAGGAGACCGGTCTGGACGCCAAGAAGCAGAAGGCGCTTGACCTGGGCGTTCTGGATTGCCAGGTGCTCGACCTGCGCGACGAGTTCTCCGATGAGTTCCTGACTAAGGCCATCGCCGCAAACTCCATGTATGAGAACAAGTACCCGCTGCTCTCCGCCCTGTCTCGCCCGCTGCTCGCCAAGAAGCTTGTCGAGGTCGCTCACGAGTTTGGCGCGACCTACGTCGCCCACGGCTGCACCGGCAAGGGCAACGACCAGGTCCGCTTCGAGGCTGCCGTCAAGGCCCTCGACCCCGAGCTTAAAGTTATCGCCCCGGTTCGCGAGTGGGACTTGAAGTGCCGTCCCGACGAGGTCGCCTATGCCCACGCCCACAACGTGCCGGTTCCCGAGGGTGCCAACGACAACCCTTACTCCATCGACGACAACCTGTGGGGTCGTGCTATTGAGTGCGGCCACCTGGAGGATCCCTGGAACGAGCCGCTCGACGACGCCTGGGTTATGACCAAGAACCCCGAAGACACGCCGGACACCCCGACCTACACCGAGATTGAGTTTGAGGCGGGCAAGCCCGTCGCCGTCGACGGCAAGAAGATGAAGCTCTCCGAGATCGTCATCGCCCTCAACAAGATTTCGGGCGACAACGGCTTTGGCCGTCTCGACCTTGTTGAGGATCGTCTGGTGGGCCTCAAGAGCCGCGAATGCTATGAGGTTCCCGGAGCCCTGACGCTCATCACTGCCCACAAGGCACTCGAGGACATTTGCGTCGAGGGTGACTTGCTCAAGACCAAGATTAAGCTTGAGCAGGATTGGGCCACCGCCGTGTACAACGGCCAGTGGTACAGCCCGCTCAAGAACGCGCTCGACGCCTTTATGGCCGACACCCAGAAGTTCGTGACCGGCACCGTTCGCCTGAAGTTCTTTAAGGGCAACTGCCATGTCGTCGGCCGCAAGAGCCCCTTCAGCCTCTACGACTACGGTCTGGCTACCTACGACCGCGACACCACGTTTGACGAGAAGGCCAGCGTCGGCTTTATCGAGATCGACACGCTGTCGCTCAAGACGTGGGCCAAGGTCCAGGGTCCCAGCTCTGCTGCCGCTCAGGCTTAAGTCTTCCTTCCCTTGGTATCCGCGCGGCCCATCCGCGTGATACATAACGGGCGCATGGGGTCCCTACCTTTCGTTATGCTTGCTGACACTTCTTAACATCGGTGGCCCCTACGTTCCGCCCGCATATATGACGCCGCGATTGCGGCTGAGTCAGAGCCCCGCCGGGGTTGTCCAGCGGGGCTCTTTCTATCAATTTGTCGGCCTTGCGCCTATATATATGAGGAGTATCCAATATGTTCAATGTCATCGCGCATGCTTTACTTGCCCTCGCGCCCGAGCTCGATGCTGCAAAGGTCGATGACGTCCCTATGAGCCTGAAGGCTTGGATTGACGGTTCGCAGGGCAACATCCGGAGGGAGACGTTGGGTGCCAAGTGCATGGTGCGTCACTTCTTTGCAAATTAGCTACATGGCCCCGCATGCAGTGGGGAATGTGCAAAACTAGCTGTTGGTAAATCGCTTTAGCGACAGGGCGCATTGCTTTGGGCGCTTCGTTTGGTATTTGATGAAAGGGGACGATCCCATGGCTCTTTGGGGCGGTCGTTTTGAGGCGGGCGTGGCCGAGGTCACGCAGGAGTTTGGCGCGTCGCTGCCGGTCGACAAACATCTCTATAAGCAGGATATCGCCGGCTCCAAGGCACATGCCAAGATGCTGGCCGCCCAAGGCATCATCAGTGCCGAGGACGAGCAGGCGATTGCCGAGGGCCTGACCGGAATCGAACAGGATATCGATGCCGGCAACTTTACCTTCGATATCAACGACGAGGACATCCATATGTCCATCGAGAGCGAGCTGACGCGTCGCATCGGCGAGGCCGGTAAGCGCTTGCATACCGGACGTTCGCGCAACGACCAGGTGGCGACCGACACGCGCCTGGGCGTCAAGGCACTGGCCAAGGAGCTCATGGAGGCCAATCTTGAGCTGCGCCATGTGCTGGTGGATGCGGCTAAGAAGTACGACAAGGTGATTCTGCCGGGTTACACGCATATGCAGCACGCTCAGCCCGTGCTGCTCTCGCATCATCTGCTGGCGTATTCCTGGATGTTCGCGCGCGACTTTACACGCTTGAAGGCCGCCTTTGATGCCGCCGACAACTGTCCGCTGGGTGCTGCCGCGCTTGCCGGTACGAGCTATCCGCTCGATCGTCAGATGACGGCTGCCGAGCTTGGCTTTGCGGGCGTGATTCCCAACTCGCTCGATGCGGTTTCCGACCGTGATTTCCTGCTCGATCTGCATTACGCCGGCTCCGTCATGGCCATGCACCTGTCGCGTCTTTCCGAGGAGATCGTGCTGTGGTCGAGCTCTGAATTTGGCTTTATCACGCTTTCCGACTCGTACTCCACCGGCTCGTCCATCATGCCGCAGAAGAAGAATCCCGACTTTGCCGAGCTTATCCGCGGCAAGAGCGGCCGTGTCTATGGCAACCTGGTGCAGCTGCTCGTAACCATGAAGGGCCTGCCGCTTGCTTATAACAAGGACTTGCAGGAGGACAAGGAGGGCGCGCTCGATACCGCTCACACGCTCCTGCAGTGCCTGCCCGTTATGGCCGGAATGATTTCGACCTGGACCGTCAACGAGGACGCCATGGCGCGCGAGTGTGGCGTGGGACACCTTGCCGCCACCGATGTTGCCGATTACCTGGCTAAGCGTGGCCTGCCGTTCCGCGAGGCACACGCTGTGGTGGGGCATCTGGTCCTGATGTGCGAGAAGCGCGGCTGCAATCTTGATGACCTGCCGTTTGAGGTGTTCCAGGAGGCAAGCCCGCTCTTTGAGCGCGACATTACCGAGGCGCTTGACATCCCGTCGATTGTCGCCGCGCGCACGACCGAGGGAGGCACCGCTCCTGCCGCTGTTTCCGTGCAGCTGCAGCGTGCCGAGGCACAGCTCGTGGCCGACGAGGGCGTGTTTGGATCGCTGACCAAGGTCGTCGAGATGGGTCACGGGGCAAAGTAGAGGTTTGGCTGAAACTGTTTTGGCCATTTATTGATAAATCGTTTTTTGCTTTTGCGGGCGTCTGCTGCTGCGGACGCCCGTATTTTGTTGCAATGGGGAAGGGGCTTGTCGAGAACTTCTGTAGGACCTTTGGGCAGGTTGTGAAGGGGGTACGTTCACGGGCGGCAACCGACCGTCCGCTCGGTTCGGTTCGGTTGATGCGCGGTCGGATGGTACTCTAATCGGGCTTCGAAACAGAAGTGACACATATGGAACGTTTTAATAAATTGTAACGTTTCAAAAAACAGCTTTTTGTTTAACTGCAGCTAAAACTCTGTTACGATGCAGTCCAGGCGGGTGCCGGAATGGGACTTGGGCACGCGCGAACCTACTTGAAAGGCTACCTTATGGCTATCGAGAAGACCTTCATCATGATTAAGCCCGACGCCGTGCGCGACCGCAAGATCGGCGAGATCGTTGCTCGCATTGAGCGCAGCGGCCTTGTCATCGAGCGCATGGAGATGACCACGCTCGAGCGCGCTACCGTCGAGGAGCACTACGCCCATCTGGCCGACAAGCCCTTCTTTGGCGGTCTCTGCGACTTTATGACGAGCGGTCCGGTCGTCAAGATGGTCGTTTCCGGTCTCTCCGCTGTCTCCAAGATGCGCACCCTTATGGGCGCTACTAACCCGCTTGATGCTGCCCCCGGCACCATTCGCGGCGATTTTGCTGTCGATGTCAACGCCAACGTGATTCACGGCTCCGACTGCCTGGAGAACGCCGAGATCGAGATCAAGCGCTTTTTTGGCTAAACCAGCTTTGACTCCTTAAAGCTGTTAGCGTGTGGCTTGGGCGCTGCGGAATTCCATCCGCGGCGCCCTTTTTATT
>CABUMU010000123.1 GCA_902492855.1 uncultured Collinsella sp.
AAGGCGCCACACTGGTCTGCGGAGTGTTCTGAAAGCTAAGTCCGGCCCCCGCCGGACAGGCCACACTACTCGCAGAGCAGCTTAGCGATCTGGACGGCGTTGGTTGCCGCGCCCTTACGGATTTGGTCGCCGCAGCACCAGAAGGTGATACCGCGCGCGGCCTCGGGGTTCGAGATGTCGCGACGCACGCGACCGACCCAGATCAGGTCCTGGTCGGACGTATCCATCGGCATGGGGAAGCGATCGTGCGCATCCTCGGCGCTCATGTCGTCAACCAGCTTCACGCCCGGAGCGGCAGCCAGCGCAGCACGGGCCTCTTCCACCGTGATGTCGCGCTCAAACTCGAGCGTAATGCTCTCGGAGTGCGAGCGCAGCACAGGCACGCGCACGCAGGTGCAGTTCACGCGCAGCTCGGGCAGGTGCATGATCTTACGGCCCTCGTTTTGCAGCTTCATCTCCTCGGAGGTAAAGCCTTCCTCCTTGACGCCGCCAATCTGCGGAATCAGGTTGCTCGCGAGCTGGGCGGCAAATGCGCGCGGCTCGGGAATCTCCTCGCCACGGCCCAGGGCGGCAAGCTGCGCTTCGAGCTCGGCCATACCGGGAGCACCGGCACCCGAAGCCGCCTGATACGTCGAGACGATCATGCGCTTCACGCCGGCAAGCTGATGCAGCGGCCACGTGGGAACCAGGCCGATGATGGTCGCGCAGTTGGGGTTGGCGATAAGGCCGTGATGCCACTTGATGTCGTCGGCATTGATCTCGGGCACGACCAACGGCACCTCGGGATCCATGCGGAAGGCATGGCTGTTGTCGACCACGACGGCGCCGCGCTTGACGGCCTCGGGCAGTAGCTCCTTCGCGATATCGTCGCCGGCGGCTCCGAGCACAATATCACAGCCCTCAAAGGCCTCGGGGCAAGCCTCTTCGATCACGATCTGCTCGCCGCGGAACTCAACGGTCTTGCCCGCGGAGCGTGCACTTGCCAACAGCTTGAGCTTGCCGATCGGGAACTCCTGCTCGTTGAGGCACTCGAGCATCTGGGTGCCCACGGCTCCCGTCGCGCCCAAAATAGCAACCGTGTACTGTTTCATGCTTCCCCCTTTAAAGGTTGTGGCTTTTGCCCGCACGCCGAGCAGGCTGATTATTGTTGCCAGTGTATACAAGAACGGGGCGGACACGAAACCCGCCCCGTCGAAACGAAACCGAAACGAAACGCCCCGCCGTAGATTTATGAGACATGTCCCAAAAATCACCGGGATGGTAGCTACTTGCGGAGCACGTCCAGGGCGGGCTCGACCGGCGCGGAAGCCTCCAAGTCGGAGACCTTCACAATGCCGTTTTTATCGGAAAAGGCACGGTAAATGGTCCGAATCGCCAGGTCGAAGTCCTTCTCCTCGACACCGATAATGATGTTGATCTCGTCGCAGCTCTGCGAAATCATACGCACGCTCACGCCGGCCTGGCCGAGCATGCCAAACAGATGGCCCGAGATACCTGCACGACCGCGCAGGTTGCGGCCGACGGTAGCGATGAGCGCCAAGCCCTCGACAACCTCGATCTCGAGCGGCTCGACCTCCTGCTGGATGTCGCCCACGAGCGAGTACAGCGAGTCGTGCACATCCTGCTCCTGCACCACGGCGCCAAAGCGGTCGACACCGGTGGGCATGTGCTCGACGGAAACGTCATAGCGCTCGAAGACCGAAAGCGCGCGGCGCATAAAACCGACACGGGGTTTGGTGCGGTCGCGGGCAACGTTGATGGCGACAAAACCGCGCTTGCCGGTCACACCGGTAATGATGGGCTCCGCCTCGCCCTCATCAGCCGTCTCGCTAATGATGGTGCCGGGGTCCTGCGGCGCATTGGTGTTCTTGATGACCAGCGGAATGCCGGCCTCGCGCACGGGGAACACGGCCTCCTCGTGCAGGACGCTCGCACCCATGTACGAAAGCTCTCGCAGCTCCTCGTAGGTAACGCGGGCGATGGGCTGAGCCTCGGGCACAATGCGAGGATCGGCAGAATAGAAGCCCGAAACGTCGGTCCAGTTCTCGTACAGGTCGGCACCAAGGCACTTGGCCAAGATCGAACCCGAGATATCGCCGCCACCACGGTCGAGCAGCTTGATCTGGCCCTCACGCGTCGCGCCGTAGAAGCCAGGCATAACGAAGCCGCCCTGCTGACCGTACTCTTGCACCAGCTCGGAGGTGCGGTTCATGCTGAGCGTACCGTCGTGATGGAACGCCACAACCATCGCGGCGTCCAGGAACGGTAGGCCCAGGTACTCAGCCATCAGGCGAGCGGTGAAGTACTCGCCGCGGCTCACAAGCTCCTCGGTGGAGTAACCGCCCGAGCGGGCGCGCTCGGCAAAAGCCGCGAACTCCTCACGGATGGGATAGGTGAGCTCCAGCTCGTCAGCGATATCAAAATAGCGCTGGCCGATGTCCTCGAGCAGCTCCTCGCACGACACGTGGTACTTAACGTGCGCGTTAACCAGGTAGAGCAGGTCGGTCACCTTGGTGTCGCCCTTAAAACGGCGGCCGCAGGCAGAAACCACCACAAAACGGCGGGCCGAGTCGGCGTCGACAATGGCCTTGATCTTCTTGAAGTGTTCGGCGTCGGCGACCGACGAGCCGCCAAACTTGGCAATCTTAATCATGGACTGGAGGTTACCTTTCTAAAAGCCTCTGCGAACCTATTTTGCGCGCTCTGATACCATGGGTTCACCGATTGGGACCAAGGCATCCGAGGAGCAGTGTTATATGGGAACTTATCATAGTACACGAGGACGCACTTTATCGTGCTCAAGTAAGGTGGCAATCCGCACCGGCATCGCTCCCGACGGGGGTTTGTTTGTCTCGGACGAGCTCGGCACCCAACAGGTCGATATCAGCTCGCTTGCAGCTAAATCGTACTTTGAAATCGCTCAAGATGTGTTGGGAATGTTACTGAATGATTACACGGCCGAAGAAATTTCGGCGTGTGTCGACGAGGCATACCGCGGCACGTTCGCGAGTGAAGAGGTTACGCCGCTCGTCAAACTCGACGCTGCGCCGGGCGCTGACGCCCCTCAGACCTATGTGATGGAGCTCTTTGGCGGCCCCACAAGCGCCTTCAAGGACGTCGCCCTGCAGATGCTCCCCCGCCTGATGGCCCGCACTTCCGCCAAGGACGGCGGCGCCGAGCGCATCATGATCGTCACCGCCACGTCGGGCGACACCGGCAAGGCCGCACTCGCCGGTTTTGCCAACGCTCCGGGCACGGGTATTACCGTCTTTTATCCCGAAGGCAAAGTCAGCCGCGTCCAGAACCTGCAGATGTCCACGCAAGAGGGCGACAACGTCGCCGTCTGCGGCATCCGCGGCAACTTCGACGACGCCCAGAGTGCCGTCAAGCGCATCTTTGCCGATAAGGAGCTTGCCGAGCGTCTTGAAGCCGCCGGCACGGTGCTTTCGAGCGCCAACTCCATCAACGTCGGGCGCCTGGTGCCGCAGGTCGTCTACTACTTTGCCGCCTATGCGCAGCTGCTGCGCGCTGGCGCCATCGAGGCCGGCGATGCCGTGGAGTTCTGCGTGCCGACCGGCAACTTTGGCGATATCCTGGCCGGCTACTATGCCAAGCGCATGGGTCTGCCCGTCGCCAAGCTCATCGTCGCGAGCGACAAGAACAACGTTCTGGCTGACTTCCTGACCACCGGCGTTTACGACCGCAACCGTCCGTTCTTCACGACCATCTCGCCGTCGATGGACATCCTCATCAGCTCTAACCTGGAGCGCATGCTGTACTTCCTGTCCAATGGCGACTGCGAGCTTGTTGCTGGCCTTATGGAGCAGCTGACACAGACTGGTCGCTACGAGGTTCCCGCCGACCTGCTGGCCAAGATCCAGAGCGTCTTTGGATGTGGTTGGGCCAGCGAGGACGAGGTCCGCGCCGCCATCAAGAGCTGTTGGGACGCGAACGGCTACGTGATCGACCCGCACACCGCTTGCGGCTATCACGTCTTTGAGCAGGTCGCCCCCGCCGAGGGTGCCAAGGCCCGCGTGCTGCTTTCGACCGCAAGCCCCTACAAGTTCCCGCGCGCCTGCTGCGACGCCCTGGGCCTCGACGTTCCCGAGGATGATTTTGAGGCTATGCGCGTACTCGAGCAGGCCACCAACACGGTCGCCCCGACCCAGCTCGCCGAACTCGAATCCAAGCCCGTCCGCTTCGAAGACGTCTGCGACGTCGATGAGATGGCAAGCTACGTCGAGTCTGCAGCAAAACGAATGAGCACCAACTAGATCCCTTATTAAGCGCCGGCGAAAGCCGGCGCACCTTCTAATTATTTAGCTTTCGGGATGATGACGAGCGTGCGAGCGGGTCTGGCCGTTTAGTTCGTCGCGAGTTCCGCACGAGCCGGAGAGCACTTAATGTGCTTTCCGAGCGAGCCAGGACTGCCCGAGCAGCGAACTAAACGGCCAGACCCGCCCAGGAGGACTCACATGATCAAAATCACCGTCCCAGCAACCAGCGCCAACCTAGGCATCGGCTACGACACCCTCGGCATGGCCGTTAGCCTCTACTCGCACTTCACCTTCGAGCGCGCCGACAAGCTCACCATCACGGGCTGCCCCGAGGAGTTCCAAAACGAGAATAACCTGGTCTATGTGAGCTTTGTCGATGCTCTGGCCGCGTGGGGCGAGCCGGCTTTTCCCGTTGCTATCGACATTCAGACCGACGTGCCCGTCGCCCGTGGCCTGGGTTCCAGCTCCACCTGCGTCGTCGCCGGCATTATGGCCGCCGCCGCACTGACAGGCCACACCGTCGACCGCGCTGAGCTTGTCCGCATTGCCACCGAGGTCGAGGGCCATCCCGATAACGTCGCCCCTGCTATCCTGGGCGGCGCCGTCTGCTCCTTTACGCCGACCGATTCGCTCCCCCAGTGCCTGCGCTACGAGGTGAGCGACCGCTTGCGTTTTATTACCGTGATTCCACCTTACGAGGTACACACGAGTGAGGCACGCAAGGTCGTGCCGCAGGAGATTCCGCTCTCCACCGCCGTGTGGCAGATGGGCCGCATCGCCGGCATGACGCGCGGTCTGGAGACCGGCGACCTTGACCTGATTGCCGCCGCCAACGACGACCGCATCCAGGAGCCCTATCGCCGCCGCCTCATCCCCGACTACAACGCCGTGCGCGACACCTGCCTTAACGGCGGCGCCAAGACCATCTGGATCAGTGGCTCCGGCTCGACCCTCATGGCTGTGACCGACGACACCATCGTGGCAAAGTTCCTGCAGGTCAAGCTGCGCGAGCAGTTCCCCAAGTGCGATACGCATATTCTGACGTGCGACACGGAAGGCGCCCAGATCGAATACCTGTAGTCGCCGTCCCGTATACTCGCCGGGGAGGCCAGGGGCTTTGCCCCCAAATCGTCCTCGGACATGGCAGGACCCCCGCTG
>CABUMU010000124.1 GCA_902492855.1 uncultured Collinsella sp.
CGGGGCGCCCTTTTACCTATATATGGCCGGGACACACAGCCCAAGGCTCGCAAGCTCTTATTCGGCCGCTTCGCGCAGGGCCGACATCGTTGCCGCATATTGTTGCTGCAGCGCATGCATTCCCTCGCGAGCGCCGTCAACGGCATCGGCGCCGCGCGGTGCTTCGGTCACCACGACCGCCGGCTCGTACAGATTATCGAATCCCAGGTTCTGGCTCACGCCCTTGAGCGTGTGCGCTGCCATAAACGCACCTTCGGCGTCTCCTGCCGCTATGGCGGCCTCCAGCTTGTCCATGCTCTCGTCATCCAAAAACTTGAGGGCAAAGCGGGCAAGCATTTCCTCGCCCATCAGCCGAGCGCACGCGTCATCATAATTAGCGCCGATCTTCTCATACGCCTCACGCATGGAAATCATGGATTAAAACTCCTTAGGTCAAACTAAATCGTGGGAAACGCGACAACGTCGGCGGGGCGTGCCAACGTCTCGGCAATACGGTCTTGCACCTCGAGCAGACAGTCGAGCAACAGCGGGTTAAAGGTGCCGCACTTACCGTCCAGGATCATCTGGATCGCCTCCTTGTGCGGAATAGCGTCCTTGTACACACGCACGCTCGTCAGAGCATCGTACACGTCGGCCACCGAGACCACCTGCGCGGCAATGGGAATATCGTCGCCCTTAAGGCCATCGGGATAGCCCTTGCCGTCCCAGCGCTCGTGGTGCCAACGCGCAATTTGGTACGCATATTCCATAAGCGCATTGCCGACGTGATGGCAACCCAGCTCAAGCAACATGTCGGCGCCGATCGTGGTATGCGTCTTCATAATCTCGAACTCCTCGGACGTAAGGCGTCCGGGTTTGTTGAGAATCGCATCGTCAATCGCCATCTTGCCGATATCGTGCAGCGCCGAAGCCAGGGCAATCGTGGAGCGTTCCTCGTTGTCGAGGGAAATGGTGTCGCTACGCTGGACTAGACAGCCAAGCAGCAGCTCGGTCAGCTTTTCGATATTCGTCACGTGCCTGCCACTCTCGCCATTGCGAAGTTCCATGACACCGGCCATGATGTCGATGAGCATGCGACTGTTCTTGACGCGCTCGTTGTACTGCTGGGACAGCAGGCTCGTCAGGCGGCGCTGCTTGGCGTATAGGCGGATGGTGTTGCTTACACGGCGGCGCACGACACGGGAGTCAAACGGGCGGCTGATATAGTCCGAGGCACCCAGCTCGTACGCGCGCAGAACCACATCGTCGGAATCTTCGCTCGAGATCATGATGACAGGTAGTTTGTCAACAACCGATCGGCGCGACAGATCGGCCAGCACCTCAAAGCCGCTCACGTCCGGCATGACAATATCCAGCATCACGAGCGACAACTCATCGACATAGCGGTCGACCATGTCGAGCGCCGTACGACCGTTATCGGCCTCGAGGATACAATACTCGTCCTTGAGCATCTCGTTGAGAATGGCTCGGTTCATCTCGGAGTCATCGACAATAAGTACCAAAGGCTTGTCGCTTTGGAAGGCCTCGATGGAATCGCCATCGGTCACGACCGTACCGGCTTTTGCCTTAGCGCGGCTCAGTAACTGGACAGCGCGGCCAACGCCCTCATCGACCGTCTCGCCATGAATGCGAACGCCACCAACACATGCCGTCAGGCTCATGTGCTCATGGCCCGGAATAATCGTGGCATGAACGGCATCGGATACCTGACGCAGGCGACGGGCGAAGTCATCGGAGGGAATATCGGGCATGACGGCCACAAACTTGTCGCAGCCATAGCGCACAAGTTCGTCAGTCGAACGAATACCGCTGCGTATGGCTGTCGCCACGGCACCGAGCGCAAGGTCGCCGGCATGACGGCCACACGTATCGTTGAAGACCCTAAAATCATCAAGGTCGATCACCGCCACGCCGGCCTTCATGCGGGCGCTACGGAGCTTTTCCTCGTAATATCGGCGATTGCGCACATTCGTCAGCACGTCGGTGTAGACAAGGTCCTCTTCTGCGGCCTCTTGCTCATCAATCGGACGCACCATCAACAAGACGTGAGGCTCGCCCTCGACCTTCAGAGGGCGCAGGCGAGCGCGGTACTCGGTACCATCATTGAGTAGCTGCTCCGACACCTCATCCGAATCTGCCAAGGCCTCAAGACTCGACTGACGCAGACAAGGGCAGCGATTGCCGGCGAGCAGGCAGTTAGGCTCGCTCTTAATCTGATCGGCCGACAGCAAACGCACCACGGGGTAGGTCTTCGCGACGCGGGCGACCTCGGCGGCAGCCTCCTCGTCGGTTAGATTGACCTCGTGATTATTGAGCATATGGGGCCCTTTCTATCGTTACGCACGGCAACGGTGCATATCAAATGGTACAAGGGTAACATCTAACAACTGCAGGCAAACGCGCGATTATCGTTACATTTTTATGACCTGGTAAACGGCGGTAATGGAGCCGCGGGCGCGCGGTTATGGGCGCATTCGTTAACAATGACGAAACGCTAACAGCCCCCCGCAGGTCATCGAGCGCTCTAACGCTCCAAGACATCGCGAACGGCGTTTGCCGCCGTAACGGGGCGATCGCGCAGACCGTTATGCGCGCCCGGGATCGTCACGAGGGGGCAATCGAGATATTCGGCAGCCGCTCGCGTACCAGCCTCGCGGGGCGTACCGACCGAAAGCTCGCCCAAAAACACAGCCGACACCGCCTTTGACGCGCAGGCGCGCTCCCAGTCGGGAGCATATGTCATATTTGTTCCGTATTCATTGGCCATGAAGCAACGACCATTGCGCAGGGCATGTTTGGCTTCCGCCTTAGTCGTCCCAGGAGCCTCGGGGTCCAAGTCGCCGAGGGCTCCCAAGAAAAGCCGGAGCGCCCTTGAAACCTTTCCAGCCGCAATCATATCGAGCAAAACCGGAGCTGCGCCCATGCCGACGCCTTCGGCCGACACAGCCGGCTCGTGCAGAATCGCACGGGCGACGAGATGGGGTTCGGCGCGAAGAAGCTCCAGCGCCACCAACGTACCGGCGCTGTGCGCAAGCACATTTGTCGGAGCGCCGACGTGTTCGGTCACGGCCTGCAGGTCGGCGGCCTGAGCGGCAAGATCATAGCTGCCGTCTGCCGCTTCGCTGCTGTCACCACAGCCGCGGCGGTCGTAGGCAATTACACGGTAGTTGCGGCTGAGCTCACAAGCGATGCCGTCGAAAAATGTGCCGTCGACACAAGCGCCGTGCACGCACACCAAAGCAGGAGTATCAGGCGACACATCCGGGCCGGCATATTCGCGACAGGCAATCGTGGTGCCCGCATTTTCGACCGTAAAATCCATGTTGTGCCCCCATCATCAATGCCCATCCAGCTGCACGTCAGTACGGTTGGATGGACCCGCATTGCCTTACGACTTGTTAACAGATTAACTGTACCCGACCCGAGGCTTTTCATGGCACGGCATAATGAGCGACGTGAAAAAACGAAACTTGTAAAGCAAGAGCCCGCGCCTTGCTTTGGAGCCGATGCTATGCTTAGGCACAATTGTCTTGAGGAGCATATGCCTATGTCTACGTTTTTGAATGCCAGCCCCATCTTTGGGCCCGTTCGCAGCCGTCGCCTTGGTCTCTCGCTCGGCGTCAACATGATGCCGGCCAGCGGCAAAATCTGCACGTTCGACTGCATTTACTGCGAAAACGGCCTCAACGCCGAACACCCCTGCCATGAGCCGTACAACACAGCTGCCGTGGTACTCGACGCGCTCGAGGCAAAGCTGCGCGAGATGGCAGCCGAGGGCGAGCTCCCCGATGTGATCACCTTCGCAGGCAACGGCGAGCCCACCGCCGCGCCGGAGTTTCCGCAGGCCATCGCCGGCGCCGTCGCGCTGCGCGACGAGCTTGCCCCAAACTCCAAGATCGCCGTGCTTTCCAACGGCACGCGCGCCGACCGTCCCGAGGTGCACGACGCGCTCATGATGGTCGACGACAACATCCTCAAGCTCGATACGGTCGACCCGGCATTTATCCAGCTGCTCGACCAGCCCGTTGGCCCCTACGACGTCGAGCACCAGATTGAGACGTTCGCAAGCTTTGAAGGTCACGTTATTATCCAGACGATCTTTTTGACCGGCGAGTATCAGGGCAAGCTCATCGACAACACCGGCGAGGAGTACGTCGGCCCCTGGCTCGCGGCGCTTGAGCGCATTCGCCCACAAGAAGCAACCATCTACACGGTGGCGCGCGAGACACCGATCGCCGGCCTTGCCAAAGCGGTGCCTGAGGTGCTCGACGCCATTGCCGCGCGCGTCCAAGCCCTCGGCATTCCCTGCCAGGTGAGCTACTAGCAAAACCACGCAGCAGCCAGTGTCCGCCATCCCGCTCCATCAGTTGCGGTGATATAGTTCCTATTTATGCTGTTAAACCGCTTAAATCGGAACTATATCACCGCAACTTTTATGGACGCGTGGGTGGGCTATACTAGCTGCGGATGAAAGGAAGTTAGCCATGTATGACAAAGGACCCGTGCCTGGCCGCAACGACGCTTGCTGGTGCGGCAGCGGCAAGAAATACAAGAAATGCCATAGCGCCTTTGATGAGCGCCTCGAGCGCTTGTGGGAAGAGGGCTGGGAGGTTTTGCCCCGCACGCTCTACAAGGCGCCCGCCGATATCGAGGGCATCAAGCGCTCGGCCGCCATCAACGTGGGCGTGCTCGATTATGTGGGCGAGCATATCGCCGCAGGCATGACCACCAACCAGATCGACCAGATGATCTACGACTACACCGTCGAGCACGGTGGCACGCCGGCCGACCTCAACTATGAGGGCTATCCCAAGAGCGTGTGCACCTCGATCAACGACGTGGTCTGCCACGGTATCCCCTGCGATGCGGATGTGCTGCACGAGGGCGACATCATCAATGTGGACTGTTCCACAATCCTAGACGGCTACTTTAGCGACTCGAGCCGCATGTTCTGCATCGGTGAGGTCTCTGCCGAGCGCCAGCGCCTGGTCGACGTCACCCGCGCCAGCGTGGAGGCGGGTCTGGCGGCCGTCAAGCCATGGCTGCCGCTGTCCGTTATGGCCGAGGCCGTGCAAAAGACGGTCGAGGACGCCGGTTTTAGCGTGGTGCGCGAATACGGCGGGCACGGCATCGGTAAGGAGTTCCACGAGGACCCGTTTGTGGGCTTTACCACCGAGGCACCCGATGTGGACACCATCATGGCCCCGGGCATGGTCTTTACCATCGAGCCCATGGTCAATGCCGGAGCGCCCGACATCAAGATTAGCAAGGGTGATGGTTGGTGCGTGCGCACCAAGGACGGTAGCGATTCGGCTCAGTGCGAGGTGCAGCTCGTGGTGACCGAGGACGGTTACGAGCTGCTGAGCTGGTAGC
>CABUMU010000125.1 GCA_902492855.1 uncultured Collinsella sp.
GAGCTCAACCACGAGTGGCGCGGTATCGACCGCACCACCGATGTGCTCTCGTTTGAGTGCGATTCGGCCTTTGACGATGATATTCCCGCCGATGAGACGCTCGAGCTCGGCGATATTATCTTGGCCCCGCAGGTTATTGCCCGTCAGGCCCCCGGTTTTGGCAATAGCCCCGCTGACGAGTGCCGTCTGATGCTCGTACACGGCATGCTGCACCTGCTGGGCTATGACCATATCGAGGACGACGAGGCCGAGGTCATGGAGGCTCGCGAGGACGCCATCCTGCGCGATCTGGCGCTCGAGCGCGGCGAGGACCCCAAGCTAGTCCATGTCGGCCCCATCACCAACCACGCCCACGACTAGGAGCCGTCTATGATTCCCGGATCGAACAAGGACCATCCGTCCTTCTTAAAGTCGTTCTCCTACGCCATGGAGGGCTTCGTTACCGCCGTCAAGACCGAGCGCAACATCAAGGTCATGCTCGTGGCGGGCGTGTGCACCATTATTGCCGGCTGTATCGTGGGGCTCGACATTGCCGAGTGGGCCACGATTATCATCTGTTGTGGCCTGGTGATTCACGGCGAGCTGTGCAACACCGCTATGGAGGCTATCGTTGACCTAGCGACCCAGGAGCTCCATCCGCTGGCTAAGCGTGCGAAGGACATCGCCGCCGCCTCTGTATACGTTCTTTCCATCACCGCCGCGATTGTGGGCTTGCTTGTCTTTGCCCACGCGCTCGGCTTTATCTAGAAAGGGATTCCCATGTCCGACAATATGCAGCCTACCGATGAGATTTTGGACGACGAGTCCCTGGACGTGGTGGATACCGAGGAGCTCGAGGATGTCGAGGAGTTCGACCCGTTTGAGGGTATGAGCGACGAGGAACTCGACGCCCTGTGCGACGAGGACGACAACCTCGCGGGCTTTGGTGACGTTGAGCCCGGTTTCCGCAGCGGCTTTGTGGCCCTGGTCGGTCGTCCCAACGCTGGCAAGTCTACGCTGCTTAATGCCTGCTATGGCAAAAAGGTCGCCATCACCTCGCCGGTGGCCCAGACGACCCGCCGCCGCATGCGCGCCGTCGTCAACCGCCCCGGCTACCAGCTAGTCTTTGTCGATACCCCCGGTATTCATAAGCCCAAGGACGGCTTGGGATCCGAGCTCAACAAGAGCGCGTTGTTCGAGCTGAACGATGTTGATGTTGTCGCGTTTTTGATTGATGCCACCAAACCGATCGGCAGGGGAGACGCCTGGGTTGCCGAGCGCGTCAGATGCGCTCGTTGCAAGAAGGTCCTGGTGCTCACTAAGGCCGATGAGGCCGACCCCGCACAGGTCATGGAGCAGCTTAAGGCAGCCCACGAACTCATGGAATATGACGACGAGATCGTGACGTCGTCGGTCAAGAACTTCAACGTCGATGCATTTATCGAGACCGTTGCGCACTTTTTGCCTGAGGGTCCGCGTTGGTTCCCCGAGGACATGGGTACCGACGCTTCCGATGAGACGCTCGTTGCCGAGTTTGTGCGCGAGAAGGTCTTGCGCCGCACCCGTGATGAGATTCCGCACTCCGTTGGCGTGATCTGCGATGCGCTCGAGCAGACCAAGAAGGTGCTGCGCGTGCACGCCACCATTTACGTCGAGCGTGAGGGCCAAAAGGGCATCATCATCGGCAAGGGCGGCGAGATGATCAAGCATATCGGTATCGACGCCCGTCGCGATCTTGAACGCATCTTTGGCACACAGGTCTTTTTGGAGCTGGACGTGAAGGTCAAGGCCGGCTGGCGTGACGACGAGGCCCAGATTCGCCGCTTTGGCTACAACGCCGAGGACTAAGGGCGCGCGGTGCGCATGGCAGGCTCCCGGACATATCGCACGAAAGTGCTCGTGCTTGATAAGACTAAGCTCAAAGAGACCGACCTGATCTTGACGATGCTTGACGAGCGGGGACGGCAGGTTCGTGCCGTGGCAAAGGGCGCCCGCAAACCCGGCGGACGCCTGGCTGCGCGCTGCGAGCTGTTCTGTACGGTCGATATGCTGCTCGCACATGGACGGTCGCTCGACGTGGTTTCCCAGGCCGAGCTTATGGAGGCGCCGCTCGGCGCTGCGCCCGATTACGAGACTACCTGCGCCGCAAGCGCGATCGCCGAGGTCGCGCGCGTGTGCTCGTTCGAGGACGCCGAGGACCCGTTTACCTTTGCCATCACGCAGCGAGCGCTTGCCCTGGTGGGCAGCGGGCTTGACACGGCACATATGGACCTACTTGTGGCGGCATATGTCTTTAAGCTGCTGTCGCACGTTGGCTATCGACCCGATTTTTCGGCCTGCGTGCTGTGCGGAGACCCCATGCTGTCGTATTTTTCGCCCCAGGCGGGCGGCCTCATGTGCGGGTCGTGCGCGTCGAGCGTTCCAGGTGCCGAACTGGTGTCGACCGGTGAGGCCGCATGGCTGCGCGCCCTCATGTCCATGACCTTCGATGCGCTTTTGGCCGAGCGAATCGACCCGCATACCGCAGCCTTTTTGCTGGGGCTTTCGCATGTTTGGGCCGCCACGCACACCGATCAGCGCCTCCGTGCGATGGAATTCATGTTGGGTCGGTGATGATGCGCAGGCGCGGGCTGCTTGTGGTAACATACCGACCTGTTGGTACCTCGACCTTGGTTGCTCGCTCCACCGGCGGCTTCCCAGTCCGAGGCGAATCGAGTCGCCCGATGGCGACGCAAAACGAAAGGTGAAACAATGACTGTTTCCAAAGAGCGCAAGGCGGAGCTGACTGCCCAGTTCGGTAACACCCCGGTCGACACCGGCAACCCCAAGGTTCAGGTCGCCATCCTGTCCGAGCGCATCAAGGAGCTGACCGAGCACATGAAGTCCCACCAGAAGGACTTCCACACCCGTCGTGGCCTGCTCATGCTCGTCGGTCGTCGTCGTCGTCTTCTCTCCTACATCAAGAAGAACGACATCGTCGAGTACCGTGAGCTCATCAAGGCTCTGGGCATCCGCGACAACATCCAGTAGGATTTGTACATGCTAAGAGCGTCCTGCGCAGCGGGGCGCTCTTTTTGTGTAAGGGCGCGAACAATCACGCTCTGAAGCGTGGCGGGGGCAGGGGGTCCGCGTCACATGAGAAGCCCGCAGGCAAGGGGCCTGTGGGGTAAAGGAGAACAATGACACTCGTATCCAAGACCTTTGAGCTGTACGGCAAGACCTACACCTTTGAGTCGGGCGAGCTTGCCAAGCAGGCCACCGGCGCCTGCCTGGTCAAGCAGGGCGACACCACGATGCTCGACACCGTGGTCGTCTCCAAGGAGCGAAAGAACTACGACTTCTTCCCGCTGACCGTCGACTTCAACGAGAAGATGTACGCCGCCGGCCGCATTCCGGGTGGCTACCTCAAGCGTGAGGGCCGTCCCAGCGAGAAGGCCACGCTCACCGCGCGCATGATCGACCGTCCGATTCGCCCGAGCTTCCCGGACGGCTTCCGCAACGAGGTGCACATCGTCGCCACCTCGCTCGTCGCCGACCAGGTCAACCCCTTCGATGTCATCAACGTCATGGGTGCTTCCCTGGCCATGACGCTCGGCGGCGTGCCCTTCGAGGGCCCGCTTGCTTGCGTGCGCATCGGCCGCAACGTGGAGACCGGCGAGTTTATCGTCAACCCCACCTACGAGGAGCGCGAGAACTCCGATCTGGACCTGGAGCTGGGCGGCTCTGCCGACTTCATCTCGATGGTCGAGGCCGGCGCCGAGGAGATCTCAGAGGACGACATGCTCGCCGCCATGAAGTTTGGCCAGGAGGCCCTTGCAGCTTTCTGCCAGGCTCAGGACGAGTTCGTCGCCGAGTGGGAGCAGGTCAACGGCCCCATCGTCAAGAAGGAGTACCCGCTCGACCAGCCCGTCGAGGAGGTCCAGGAGCGCATCTTCGCCCACTACGACGAGATGGCAGCCGCCCTTCGCGACGCCGACAAGCTCTCCCGTATCGGCAAGGTCGAGACTCTGAAGGAGTCCATCCGTGCCGAGTTTACCGAGGAGGAGCAGGCCGCTTGGGAGCGCGAGATCCCCGTGGCGCTCAAGAAGCTCGAGAAGAAGGCCATGCGCACCATGGTCGTCGAGACCGGCGAGCGCGTCGACGGCCGTGCCGCCGACGAGATCCGTCCCATCATGGTGAAGGACAACTACCTGCCGCTCGTTCATGGTTCCGGCCTGTTCCAGCGTGGCCAGACCCAGGTGCTTTCCGTCCTGTCGCTCGGCATGCTCAACGAGGGCCAGCGTCTGGACACCATCGAGCCCACCGAGGGCAAGCGCTACATGCACCACTACAACTTCCCGCCGTTCTGCACCGGCGAGACCGGCCGCATGGGCAGCCCCAAGCGCCGCGAGATCGGTCACGGCAACCTGGCAGAGCGCGCTCTGCTTCCGGTGCTCCCCGACGAGAACGAGTTCCCCTACGCCATCCGCGTCGTCTCCGAGGTCATGGAGTCCAACGGCTCCTCTTCGATGGCTTCGACCTGCGGTTCCACGCTCGCCCTTATGGACGGCGGCGTGCCCATTAAGCGTCCGGTCTCCGGTATCGCCATGGGCCTGATCCAGGAGGAGGGCAAGACCGTGGTCCTGTCCGACATCCAGGGTCTCGAGGACTTCCTGGGCGACATGGACTTTAAGGTCACCGGCACCACCGAGGGCATTACCGCCCTGCAGATGGACAATAAGGCCACCGGCCTTACCTTCGACATCCTGGCCCGCGCCCTGCAGCAGGCCAAGGAGGGTCGCACCTTCATCCTGCAGAAGATGCTCGATGTGATCCCCGAGCCGCGCCACACCACGCGCAGCACCGCCCCGCGCATCGTCTCCATCCAGGTTCCGACCGACAAGATTCGCGACGTCATCGGTTCCGGCGGTAAGGTCATCCGCGGTATCCAGGATGAGACCGGCGCTTCGGTCGACATCCAGGAGGACGGCACCGTCTTTGTCGGCGGCACCGGCGAGTCCGTCGATCAGGCTGTCGAGCGCATCAAGCTCATCATCAAGGTTCCCGAGCCGGGCGAGGAGTACACCGGTCGCGTGGTCTCCATCCAGCCCTTCGGCGCGTTCGTGAACCTGCTGCCCGGTAAGGACGGCCTGCTGCACATCTCCCGCGTCGCCAAGGGCCGCGTGGAGAAGGTCGAGGACGTTCTCAATGTGGGCGACGAGGTCAAGGTCGTCGTCATCGAGGTCGACGATCGCGGCAAGATCTCGCTCGATCGTCTGGATAAGCCCGAGGCCCCGGCTCGCGCCGAGGGTGCTTCTGAGGGCGACGGCGAGCACTTCCAGCGCCGTGAGCGTCCGCGTCGCGAGCGCTCCGAGCGCAGCGACCGTCCGCGCCGTCCCGGTGACAACGGAGGCC
>CABUMU010000126.1 GCA_902492855.1 uncultured Collinsella sp.
AAAGGACTTTGTATGGGACTTTTCACTGGTAAGACCGTGATCGTCACCGGCGGCGGCAAGGCCACGCTTAAGGACGGCTCCGCTGGTTCCATCGGCTACGGCATCGATATCGCATTTGCCAAGGAGGGCGCGAACCTCGTCATCACCGGCCGCAACGTCGCCAAGCTCGAGGCTGCCAAGGAATCCCTCGAGGCCGAGTACGGCGTCAAGGTTCTGCCTGTTCAGGCCGATGTCTCGGCTGGCCAGGACAACGAGGCCGTCGTCCTGAACGTCATCGACAAGGCCATTGAGGAGTTCGGCCGCATCGACGCCGTCGTCAACAATGCTCAGGCCAGCGCCTCGGGCGTGACCATCGCCGATCACACCATGGACCAGTTTAACCTGGCCATTTACTCCGGTCTGTATGCTACCTATCTGTACATGCAGAAGGCCTATCCGCACCTGAAGGAGACCAAGGGCTCCGTGGTCAACTTTGCCTCGGGCGCCGGCCTGTTTGGCAACTATGGCCAGTGCAGCTATGCTGCCGCCAAGGAGGGCATCCGCGGCCTGACCCGCGTTGCCGCCAACGAGTGGGGCAAGGACGGCATCAACGTCAATATCGTTTGCCCGCTTGCTTGGACCGCTGCGCTCGAGAACTTCCAAGATGCCTATCCCGAGGCGTTCAAGGCCAACGTCCACATGCCGCCGGCAGGCCACTACGGCGACGTCGAGAAGGAAATCGGCCGCGTTGTCGTTCAGCTCTGCGGTCCCGACTTTAAGTACATGAACGGTGAGACCGTCACCCTCGAGGGTGGCATGGGCCAGCGTCCTTAGGGGTTACGCGGTTTTTCCAAACCGCGTAACGGCTCGACGCTGCGCGGTCACCAGGGCGACCGCTCGCTGACGTCGCCAGAGCATCGGCGTTGCCTTGGCTGTTGGAGATGATCTCGTAGTCGTTGGGGACGTTCTTAAATGACTAGTCATAAGGGACACTCTTGCCGGCACTTGGGGACAGTCCCTAAGTGCCGGCAGATTGGGACACTCCTTTGCAAGATGGCGCTGAAGAGTGTCCCCAACAACTAGTCGTTTAATGCATCAGTTTCTGTCGAGTCGGTGCTCTTTGCGGGTTGCCCGTATAATGGTTTGCGTATGAACCGCAACCAAGGAGTTCCAGTTTATGGACCAGAGCCTTTTTAAATTCGATCTGATCGCCGAGGATCCGACCACGCACGCGCGCGCCGGCGTGCTGCACACCCCGCACGGCGACATCGAGACGCCGATCTTTATGCCCGTGGGCACCAAGGCAAACGTCAAGGGTATTCCTACCGAGACCGTCAAGCAGCTCAGTGCCCAGATCGTGCTTGCCAATACCTACCACCTGTCCATGCGTCCCGGCGAGGACACCATCGCCGAGCTGGGCGGCCTACACAAGTTTATGAACTGGCACGGCCCCATCCTCACCGATTCGGGCGGTTTCCAGGTCTTCAGCCACAACGACGCCGTCAAGCTCACTGACGAGGGCGTGCGCTTTATCGTCAACGACTACGACGGCCGCCACGTGTTCTGGACGCCCGAGGACAACATGGAAATCGCCATGAAGCTCGGCTCCGACATCTGCATGCAGCTCGATCAGTGCCCCGGCTATCCTGCCACGCGCGCCTACGTCGAGCGCGCCGTGGAGCTGTCAAGCATGTGGGCCGAGCGCTGCTACAAGGCTCACACCAGGCACTCTTTGGCATCGTCCAGGGCGGCATGCATCTGGACCTGCGCCTTCGATCGCTGCGCCACCTGGAGGAGTGCGGCGACTTCCCCGGCTACGGCATCGGCGGCTACTCGGTGGGCGAGGACCACGAGACCATGTTCGAGACTCTGGCGCCGCTGGTTTCCGAGTACATGCCTAAGCACAAGCCGCGCTACCTCATGGGCGTCGGCAACCCTACCACGCTCGTGCGCGGCGTTGGCGTGGGCATCGACATGTTCGACTGCGTGCTGCCGACGCGCACCGGCCGCATGGGTACGGCGTTCTCCAGTGAAGGTCGCCTTAACTTCCGCAACGCGCGCTTTGCGCACGACGACGGCCCCATCGACCCCACCTGCACCTGCCCGGTGTGCACGGGCGGCTACAGCCGCGCGCTCATCCGTCACATGGTCACGCAGAAGGAGATGCTCGGCGGTATTCTGCTGTCGATGCACAACATCTACTACCTGCTCAACCTTATGCAGCGTGCCCGCCAGGCCATTATCGAGGGCCGCTACGGCGCGTTTGTGAGCGACTGGATGAACAGTCCTGCGGCGGTGGACTACTAAGAGCTGCGGGCGTGCATGTGGGGGCGTTCGTGCGGTGTCGAGATCGTGTGCCAATCGACCGCGCGCAACCGGCGCCGGCCATCGCATGCGCCGGCATCGGTTGCGCGACCGCTGACCGATAGCTTGCAAGCACTTGATGCATCGTGGGTACCATACCGAATAGTTGATGTTCGGGCGGGTGTTTGGCGCATGGCGTCGACCCCGCCCGTTTTCTTTTTCTCGATAGGAGTACCCATGATTAAGAATGAGAACGTCGAGGGCGAGCCCGCCTACGACGAGACGTACCGCCGCGGCCCCGTGGTCATGCGCGGCCCCATGATTCCTAAGGACAACACCTACGCCAACCTGCTGGCGCCCGAGGAGTCGACCGACTGGCTGCATGCTGATCCGTGGCGCGTGCTGCGCATTCAGGCCGAGTTTGTCGACGGCTTTGGTGCGCTTGCCGAGCTCGGGCCCGCGGTGACCATCTTCGGCAGCGCCCGCACGCCCAAGACCGATCCACTCTACAAGGCGGCGCGTACCGTCGGCCGCAAAATCGCCCAGCGCGGCGTGGCGGTCATAACCGGTGGCGGCCCCGGCATCATGGAGGCGGCCAACAGGGGAGCGGCGAGCGTCAACGGCAAGTCAGTTGGCCTTGGCATTGAGTTGCCGCACGAGCATGGGCTCAATAAATACGTGAACCTCGGCATGGACTTCCGTTACTTCTTTGTGCGCAAGACCATGTTCGTTAAATACAGCTCGGGTGCTATCGTGTTTCCCGGCGGTTTTGGCACGCTCGACGAGATGTTCGAGGTGCTTACGCTGGTGCAGACGCACAAGGTCAAGCGCATGCCGCTTGTGCTGGTGGGTACCGAGTACTGGCAGGGCCTATTCGACTGGCTTAACGGTCCGGTGATGGACACCGGTATGATCAGCCCGCTCGATCCCGAGCTCGTACACATCACCGACGACCTCAACGAAGCTGTCGACATTGTCCTGAGCGGGTTGATGTAGGGCGAGCGTGCCTGTTGTTGTAGTAATGAGAACGGCAGATTGATGTTATTTAACATCAGCCTGCCATCTAAACTGGGTATACTGATGCAAAAGACGAGGCGAGGAGGTCGCGTATGTCTACTGCAACGGTTAAGCCTACGACGGTTCGCATCGAAGAGGGGCTCAAGGAACAGGCGACTGAGTTCTTGGACTCAGTTGGTTTGAGTCTCAATTCGTATCTCAACCTTGCTGTTCGGCAGCTGGTAAATCAGCGAAAGATTCCTTTTGAGATTGTAGGAAGGGCGGAAGTGCCCAACGAGGCGACGAGGCGTGCCATGGTAATCGCCGAAGCTCATGAGTTGGGGATTTTGCCGGACGATAGCCCGTCATTCAACGACGCTGATGAGCTTATATCGTTCCTCGATGAGGGCTAGCGATGTTTGAGATTAAAGTCGAGGCTCAGTTTAAGGTGGATTACAAACGGACGATGCGCATCCATCCGCAGCTAAAGAGCGAGTTTAAAGCGGCGGTTGCAGAGCTTGTGGCCCATGGGTCGCTTCCAGCGGAGTACGGCGCCCACGAGCTCTCAAACCCGGGCGGAAACTACAACGGCCACATCGATTTCCACCTATCCGATGGCTTGGTCGATGTGGTCGTTCTGTACTTGCCGCATAAGACTAATCCTGTGATCCGACTGGTCAGAATGGGCTCGCATCAAGAACTGTTCCAGGGCCCACTGAGCTAGCCACTCGCTTTTAACTTGCGGTGAAATAGGGACTGATTGGCGGCTGATACGCCAAAAAACAGTCCCTATTCCACCGCAAGTGGTGGGGATGTCCTGCCTGTTGACGTGGCATCTGGCTTTCCCTTGTGGTTGATTTCGTCTAAGAGCTCCGCTGCGATCTCGCTGTTTTTGAACCTGATGCTGCAGTCTTCTTTCTTGGGGAAAGCTAGTAGCGGGATCGTTCCGTACCAGATAGTTTCTTCGTCAATTATCGCTGCACACAAACGTCCTTCTGCTCTAATGGCATGCTCGACGTTCATTTCTGCCAAAGTCTCGCTTGCATCTTCGCGCGGAGTCGAGGCAATGAAAAACTCAAGAGCAATCCCTCGGGCAGTGGCACCTTTGATTGCATCGCCGAGCTTTGCGAGGCAGGCGGCGGATGCGTAGGGCGCGGCAATGAAGATGCTCTTGGCGGCGCCAACGATGTCTTCAACCAGAGTCTCTACGGCATTAGCCGGTTCTATGAGAATGTTTTGATCGGACTGCTCGCTGCCTCCGGTCACGTAGACTTCGTACCCGAGCTTGGCGTAGGTCTTGAGTCTCTTCTGGTACATGCGGGCGAGCATGGGTATAGATAAATCCACGTAGTCGAATATCTCAACCCGTCGCTTGCCCTCGTGGCTTCTATGGAGCCTGCCCGCCTGCTGCGTGATGCTGCCGTCCCACGATATCGGCGTGGCAATGAGTAGAGTGTCAAGGTAGGACAGATCGAAGCCCTCGCCCAAAAGGCTTTCGGTGGCGACGATGATTCGATGTTCATGCTCGAAGCGGGGAAGACTGCTCAGTATCGTTTTTCTTTCTTTGGCGTCGATTTCCCCGGTCAGGAGAACGGGTTCGTGTCCTTGGTTTTTGAGCATCCCGAACAGCTCCTCGGCATGCTTTTTCCTTTTAGTCAGCACGAGCGGATGCCGGCCGTTTGACGCAGCTTCGATAGCGTCGTTGACAATCAATTCGTTTCTAGCTGCATGCGTGCACAGCAGGTCGAGAATCTGATTGAAGTTTGCACCTGGCTCGTAGGCGGGTAGTCGAATTCCAGTAAAACGAGGCCGTACGATGCGCTGGATGCCCTGCTGAATCGCTTGCGCTTTTGGATCGATAACATAACGGAGCGGGCCGCAGAGCATGGAGAGCGCCCGCGTAAGGCCGTCGGATCGTTCGGGCGTCGCAGAAAGGCCGTATACGTATTTGGCCGGGGCGGACTTGAGAATAAGCTCGAGCTGTGGTGCGGCGGCATGGTGGCATTCGTCGCAGATAATGAGGCCGTAA
>CABUMU010000127.1 GCA_902492855.1 uncultured Collinsella sp.
TCGACACGTCCGCCCCCGCTCATTTGTCAAGCGTTATTTCTACCGTTTCTACCCCGTCCCCAAATGGCAGGCGGCAGGGCTACTCGTCCTGCGGGTCCTCGTCGGAGCTTGGTGCAGGCTCGGGCTCGGGCTCGGGCTCCGGTTCCGGTTCCGGCATGGGCTCGGGCTCAGGCGCAGGCTCGGGCTCAGGCTCGGGCTCAGGCTCGGGCTCAGGCGCGGGCTCGGACTCGGGCGCCGCAGCGGAATCGGATACGGGCGCTGCGTCGGCGCTAAAACCAGCCGGAGCAGACTTCTTCTCAAACGGCAGCACAAAAGTCAGAACGTCGTCCTTATCCTCATCGGCCCACTCGCTTGCATAGCGTGCGGCCCAATAGCCAACGGCACGGTGCTTGAGCATCTTGCCAAAGACCGTAAGAAATACGGTGACGAAAGCGACCAGCACCAAGAACAGCGCGAGCGTGACGCCACCGCCGGTAACAATTGCCTCAATACCCGTAGGACGATAGTAGTAGCTATACATACCGACAGAGGCAATGGCGCCAAAGACGACCGTCAAGATCCATGTGACAACATTGGCGACCAGGCCCGTCAAAAACTCGGGAAGGAACGAAGCACAGAACAGCTTGGTCTTGTTGTGCTTAAACGCCGCCCAGACCTTATCGAGCGAAAACGCGCTCTCGACACGCCCGGTCACCGCAAAGTGCATCACGGCGATGTCGGCGAACATCTTAAAGAAGACACCCAGAATCGCCGAGGCAATTAGTGCCAGGACAAGCAGGCCAAGCGAGCCAAACAGCGCAGCCTCGAGCGCATAAGAGCCGTAATAAGAATACGAGCCCGCAGCGCCAATTACCACGCCCTCCACCAGCGAAAGCACTACACCGATAACGGGAATGGCAGCGATAACCTCGAGCACGACCGAAATAACGCTCGAAAAGACTCCGAGACCAAACGACGTGGAACGCATGAGTGGACGGTCCATGCCGTCATCGACCTTGAGCGACAGATCACGGCCCCACTCGATACCGAAGCCGGAACCGCACACACTCGCAATGCAAGCTGCCAAAAAGCCGATGGCAGCCGCAATGCCGCCAATAACGGGAATAAACAACACGAGCACCGACACAACGCAAATCAGCGCCGGCAAAAACGCGATTTGGCATACACGCTGAAGTACGCCCGGAGTCTTAGTCATATCTTGGAACGCCTGAGCCACACAGCCCTTTGGCGCATTCGCCACGGGCGGTTGCGGAACAAACTGCTGGGGCTGAGGCTGTCCCTGGGGAGCGGGGCCAGCGGCACCGGCATTAGGAGCACCACACACGCCGCAGAACTTGTCGTTATCGCCCATGGGGGCGCCACACTGCGAGCAGAACATAGAATCATCCCTTCGTATCTTGAACAAATCACTTGGATCGCAAACGATGTCTTTAGCATCATTATTGCCCAATGTGGGGTCAAATACTCAAAGATGACCGATTTGCAAGATACACGGCGCCAGCAGGCGGTTCGTTGGATACGTCTGTGCTAGTTCGTTCCGCGGAAGCCCTTGCCGACAATCTCGGAGCTGTCGACGATCGTGATAAAGGCACCTGGATCGACCTCGCGCGCATAACGGCGCAGCTGCACGGCCTCGCGACGGCTCAGCACGCTCATGATCACCGTCACGCACTTGCCCGAGAAGGCACCGTAGCCGCGGCTGATGGTCGCCGTGCGGTTGAGATGCTTGACGATAAACTCCTCGACCTTAAGGGGTTCGGAGCAAATGACCGTGCAGACCTTACGAAGATGGATGCTCTCGATGGCTTTGTCGACCACAAGCGTCTTGGCAAACAGGCCGAGCACGCAATACAGACCGACACGCGGGCCATACAAGAAGGCCGCGATGGTCACGATGCCGATATCGACCAGGAGCAGGGCGCGGCCAATCTCGAGCGTGGTGCGGCGCTTGAGGATCATGGCAAGAATGTCCGTGCCACCTGTCGAGGCGCCAATATCAAAGACGATGGCACTGCCGAGCGCCGGCAGAATCACAGCAAAGCACAGATCGAGCCACATATCGCCCGTCAGAGAGACATCGGTCGGAATAAAGAGCTCAAACAGCGAAACATAGGCCGAAAGCGCAAACGAGGCGAAGACGCTCCACAGGATTGCCTTGCGCTCCAAAAAGATAAAGCCCAAGACGACGAGAACCGCGTTGATAATCCACATAAAAACGCCGACGGGCAGGGTCGGGAACAGCGTGGACAGAATGACCGACACGCCCGAGGTGCCGCCAAAAGCAAAGTGATTAGGGGTTTTAAACGCAACGATGGCGAAGGCCGTAAGAATCAGGCCCAGATTGAGCTCGGCAAAAAAGCGCGGGAAGCCCGGCTCCTGGCTGCGCTTTTGACCGACACGCTCGCCGCGCTCGATATCGGTGCGATCAACCACGCGCTCCATCGGCACCACGGGAGGACGATGCACCTCCTCGGCAGCACGCGATGCCGCCTCTGCCGCGGCGGCCTCAATCGCCCATGCCTTGCTTTCTGTTTCGTGCTCGTCGGCCATTACGGCAACCCCTCGTTAACAATTTGGAAACAATGCGCCCATTAGGGTAACGCGGAACGCGACGATTGCAACCCCTAGTTAGACGAGCGGTATGCCCACATCGGGGGGCATACAAATAACGGCCGGCCACGCTTTTGCTTGCGCGGTCGGCCGTTTAACGTTTTCGCAGATAAAGCCTGCCAAAACAAACCTGTCCCTTTTTGGAAGGTTACTCGTGCTGGCTGGTGCGGTGCTCGTACTCCTCGGGGGTGATGACGTCCTCGATGCGCAGGTTGACGCCCGCCACCTCAAGGCCGGTCATCGCGGCAAGGCGCTCGGTGACACGTGCCTTGACATCGTCGAAGATCGCGGGCGCATAGGCGCCGTACTCGATGATGACGGAGATGTTGACGACCACGCGATTGTCATCGGTGACCTCAACCGTCACGCCCTTGGTCAGATTCTCGGCACCAAACTGCTCCTGCACAAAGTGCATAAGGTTACCCTTCATGCCCAGGACGTGCGGCACCTCGCGGGTGGCCATGGCGACGATCTTCTCGATCACACCGTTGGAATAGGTCAGCGAGTCCTCGGACTCGTCCGCTTCCTCGTCCGCCTCCTCGTCGTCCTCATCAGCATCGGACTCGGCCTCGACGAGCGCCTCGTCCTCGAGCGTCACATCCTCGGCCTCGGCAGCGACGGTCTCGTCTGCCTCGAGCTCGGTATCGGCTACATCGACCTTCGTATTAAAAGCCATGGTTCCTCCTTATGCCTGCCGCAGATGCGACAGTCGAATACATATTAGCGGCCGCTAAACAGACGGCCGAAGAAGTTGACGATCCCGTTCTCGCCGTCGCGAATTTGGCCGATCACGGCGCCGATCAGCACGAAGAATGCAATGACGAGCGTGTCCCACAGGCCGAGCGTGAGCACCAACACGGCGAGGATAAAGCCAGCGACGGCGCCAAGCGTGGTGTTGGGATGACGCACGGCATAGCTCCAGATGGCAGCGCCCGTACCCTTGATGAGACCCATAGCCTCGTCAAAATCCGCGGCTGCCGCGTCTTGTAACTCGGTTGCCTCTGCTTTGGAATCAACAGGTTCGTTCGCCGGCGTGGCGCTCTGGTCAATCGTCAGGCGCGGCGTACGAGCGGTCTTGTCTTGATTGGTATCACTCACCGGAAACCTCCACGGTCTGGACGGTAGTCTTGGACGGCAAAAAACGAACGCGTGCGGTCGTGCCCGGCGTGCCAAGCATGGTGTCGCAAGCTTCCTCGATGCGCCGCTGCATCGCAGTAGCCAGAGATGCCACGTCCTTATCGTCAAGCGCGATAGCCTCGACCTTAAATCGGACGTGCGAATCGTCGGAGCCTTGGACGCGGGCCTCGACATGCTCGACCATCACGCGGTCGTCGCGCTCGGCAGCAGCCCTAGCACACGAAGAAAGCGCCGCAAGGGTGACCTCGATATTGCGCTCCCCCGCCGGATGCACACAGGACGGCTCGCGACGAGCAAACATCAGGCGGAAGAAGCTTACCAGCACGCCGATCGCCACAACTCCGCCGCATGCCGTCACGACAATGCGCGGCATGGGGTCGCGCATCAGCAGCATAAAGCGATACGTATACGGCCCGCAAAACTGGCAGACAAGCGTACCCAGCGCCACGATGGCGGCGGCAAGATACACAATCGCTAGGGCTCGTTTGAGTACGCGCACGTGGCGCTCCCTTCAAATCTCGGCACTCGAAATACAAAACGGTTCGCATCATTATAAAAGAGCCGGGTCCGGTGCTCTACGCACGCGGATCCGGCTCATCTATTCCACGAGGCTTGCATGCTCGCTTCATTATGCCCAGATATGCACGGCTTAACCCGTGCGGGCGCTACTCCTCCTCGAGGGCAGCGATGACCTCGTCGGTCATGTCCATGGTGCTGTAAACATCCTGGACGTCGTCGAGCTCCTCAAGACGGTCGATGAGGCGCTGAACCTTCTTGGCGTCGGCGCCGGAGACCTCGGTCGGGGTGGTCGGGACCATGGTGGTCTCGGAGCCCTTGACCTGGACGCCCTGCTCCTCGAGCGCCTTGGAGACAGCCATGACCTCGTTAGCAGTAGTCCAGACGATCCACTCCTCGCCGGCATCCTCGTAGTCCTCGCCACCGGCCTCGGCGATGGCCATCATGAACTCATCCTCGTCACCGGCAGCACCGTTGGCGATCATGGTCTCCTTCTTGGCGTTCTCGTCCAGGATCTCCTTGGCGACGACGATCTGGCCCTTGCGCTCAAACTGGAAGGCAACGGAGCCGGAGGTGCCCAGGTTGCCACCAGCGTGGGAGAAGGCGGAACGGACATCAGCGGCGGTACGGTTGCGGTTGTCGGTCAGGCAGTCGACGTAGACGGCGACACCGGCGGGACCGTAGCCCTCGTACACGATGTTCTCGTAGACGGCGGCATCGGCACCCGAACCAAAAGCCTTGTCGATAGCGGACTTGATCTTGTCCTTAGGCATGGACTGAGCCTTGGCCTTGGCAACGGCAGCGGCGAGGCTGGCGTTGTTCTCGGGCAGCGGGTCACCGCCGAGACGGGCAGCAACGGTGATGTTGCGGCTGAGCTTGGAGAAGAGGGCGGAACGCTTGGCGTCCTGCGCGCCCTTACGATGCTTGGTTGTGGCCCACTTAGAGTGTCCGGACATACGTGTCTCCTATCGGTTTCG
>CABUMU010000128.1 GCA_902492855.1 uncultured Collinsella sp.
CTCGAATATCACTTTGACATCAAAGGCGACGACGCCTCCATCCACCCCAATACCGTCGACATCGACATGGTCGACGACACGGGCGCCACGGCACAGGTCCGCGGCGAGAGCCTGGGCGGCGGCAAGATGCGCATCAGCCGCATTAACGGCGTCGGCGTCGACATCTCGGGCATGTATTCCACACTCTTCGTGGCGCACAAGGACGTCCCCGGTGTACTCGCCGCGCTCACCAACCTGCTCGCCTACGCCCACGTGAACATCGCCTTCTGCCGCACCTACCGCACCGAAGTGGGCGGCCAGGCCTACTCCGTCTTTGAGACCGACGGCGCGCCCGACGACACCGTCGTCCCCATGTTACGTAAGCTCGACAATGTCGATTACGCGACCTTTATCGAGCTCCCCGGTTCTGCCTCGTCGCTCTCCCCCGGCGTCTCGGCCAAGGAGATCTTCGACGACGGCGAGCAGCTGCTCGATGCGTGCGAGGAACTGGGGCTCAGCATCGGCGCCGTCATGGCCGTCCGCGAGGCGCGTTTGACCGGCGAGGCCCACGCCGTCGCCGCCATGCGCCGCGTGCTCGAGGTCATGCGCGAGGAGACCACGGCCCCCATCGCCAATCCGCAGCGTTCGCTTGGCGGGCTTATCGGCGGCGAGGCCAAGCTCGTCGAAGCCACCGGCCGCAACGATTTGAGTGAAAGCCTGATGGGTGCTGTCCAGACCGACGCCGTGGCTCGCTCAATGGCCGTGCTCGAGCGCTCCGCTACGATGGGCGTGATCGTCGCCGCCCCCACGGCCGGCTCCGCGGGTGTTGTGCCCGGCTGCGTGCTTGCGCTCGCCGATCGCCTGCAGCTCGACGACGAGCAGGTCATGGACGCGCTCTACTGCGCAGCCGCCATCGGCCTCAACCTCACCACGAGCGCCTGCGTCGCCGGCGCCGAGGGCGGCTGTCAAGCCGAGGTGGGAAGTGCCGCCGCCATGGCAGCCGCCGCGCTGGTGCAGATGCTCGGCGGCACGCCCGAGCAGGCGCTCGACGCCAGTTCCATCGCGCTGAGTAACCTGCTGGGCCTCGTTTGTGACCCCGTCGGTGGCCTCGTGGAGGTGCCCTGCCAAAACCGCAACGCCATCGGCGTGGCAGCGGCCTTTAGCTCGGCACAACTCGCCCTCGCAGGCATTAAAAGCTTGGTGCCGTTTGACCAGATGGCACATGTCATGCTATCGGTGGGCCACGCGTTGCCGGCCACGCTGCGCGAGACGGCAAAGGGCGGCATCGCGCAGGCTCCGGCCGCACTTTCGGCCTGTGCAAAATGCGGCGTGTGCGGATAGCGACAAAGAACGACTCAAAGGTGGGACAAATGTCCCACCTCTTTTGAATGCCACCGTTTCCGTACCACAAACAGCAGGGCAATCGCTATAATGCAAGCCCAGTAAAAACACGATGAACCGCAAGGCGAAAATCGAAGGATATGCATACGATGTCGCAAAACGATCGAACTCAACTGATTCCCGATCCGCAGCAGCCGAGCAGGCACACCGGAGGCGTTCAGTCGCCGCGTCCTATCGCGCCGAGCCACGGTCAGCAGCGTAGTGCAGCAAACGTTTCCCAACGCCCGAACCAACAGCGACAACAACGTCAGCAGCGCCAGACAAACGGCAATGCGCCCAAGCAGCCCCCCACGCACGCTCGAGGCGATCGCGGCCCCGCGCGCAAACCCGCCGAGAACAATAAGTCGGGCAAAAAGACGACGCTCTTTGTCGTCCTGGGTCTAATCGTCATTGTCTATATCGTAGGCGTCGTAGCATTTTCTCAGGTAGCCTACCCCAACACCACCATTGCCGGCGTCGATGTCTCGTTCTCCAACGCTTCGTCTGCCGCTACCAAGGTCAATTCGGCATGGAAGCACTATAAGCTCACCGTGACAGGCGATGACTTTAGCTGGACCTATCAGCCCGAGTCCGATGAGCCCATCGTCGACGGCGAAGCTGCCGCAAAAGAGATCATCAGCCACAACGAAGCCTTTGCATGGCCGGTCCGCCTTGTGGAATCCTTAAGCGGCAAGACCAAAACAACTGCTACCTCCAACGAAGTCGATCTTGATCAAGACGTCGACCTGTCCATGCTCTCCGACACCTTTGACCAAAAGAAGTTTGAGAAGGATCTGGGCACCGCCATCGACGAGTTTAACGAGGGGCGTTCGGGCACGTTCGAGGCCAATAGCTCCTATGACGAACAGGCCGGCAAGTTTACCGTCGAGAAGGCGCGCTCCAACGAAAAACTCAACCGCGAGCATGTCATTAAATATGCCGAGCTCGAGCTTGCCTCGCTGGCCGAGACCGTAGATCTTTCCAAGCTCGGCAACGATGCCTATGAGCCGCTCAATGGAACGCTGACCGATGATCAGATTCAGGCCGCATGCGATGCCGCCAACAACTTCCTGGGCGTCAACGTGACCCTCAAGCTCAACGGCGAGGATGCCGGCAAAGTTGATGGCAGCTCCGTATTGCAGTGGATCAGCTTTGCCGATCCGGCCAACCCCACGCTCGATACGTCGCAGATCAGCAGCTGGGCAGCCGAGCTCGCCAACGGCTTTAATACCGTGGGCTCCACTCGCTGGTGGACGCGCGCCGATGGCAAGCAGTGCGCCGTCGAAGGCGGTGACTTTGGTTGGTCCATCGACAGCAGCTCGCTCGCCAAGCAGGTCGAGGACGCCATTAACAACAAGCAGACCGGCGAAATCGAGATTAAGTATCCCCAGAAGGCCGATACCTTTACCGCAAAGGGCGAACCCGACTGGAAGGCATACATCGATGTCGATCTGTCCGAGCAGCACGCGCGCTACTACGACGAGAGCGGCAATATCGTATGGGAGGCCAACTTTATCTCGGGCAAGCCGGGCGAGGACGCCACGCCCGAGGGCGTCTGGCAGATCAACAGCAACGACGGCGCGAGCACGCTGATTGGTGCCAAGGACCCCGAGACAGGCAAGCCCAAATACGAGAGCCCGGTGAGCTACTGGATGCCGTTTGAGGGCAACATGATCGGCTTCCACGATGCCACCTGGCAAAACGACAAGAGCTTCGATAACGCCGAATCGTACAAGTGGTGCGGCAGCCACGGTTGCATCAACCTGCGCCTAGCCGACGCCAAAGCGCTTCACGACTGCATTAAAGTCGGCCTGTGCGTGGTTGTCCACTCGTAGTGCAACGCGCGCATTCATACAACATGGAACTGCTGCGACTAATCTAACAGTTCCGAAAGAAACCGTCTTATGCGCCTGCCCCGACCGGTGGGCGCATATACTTATGGAGGTTCTTTCTATAAAGGAGACGCTATGCCGAATGCCCCCACGATCACCCCGGACCCAGATGATACCGAGCGCACACCCGAAGGTGTCACCGAAACGATTCCTCTGATTACAGACGTTCATGCCGAAAAGCAGAACGAACGCATAAACGATACGGCCGAGATTTCCGATGAAGAGGCATATGCCAAGCTCAAGGCAAAACGTGCCGAACGTCGACGCAAAAAGCTGATTCGACGCGGTATTGCCGCCGGCGTCGTTGGCGCCATCGCGTTCATTGGCATTGTTGCAACTCTGGTTTTCAATGCGCAGCCGCAGAGCGCCAGCGGACCTGTGACCGACATGGTGACCGAGGGCACGTTTTCCACGACCGTCGAGGCGAAAGGCCAGCTCAAGCCTATTTCGTCCTCAGTGGTCTCCCCTTCTGTCGACGGTACGGTCGATTCGATCAACGTGCAGGCAGGCCAATCCGTCAACGAGGGCGACGTGCTTATGACCATTAAAAACGACGAGCTCGATCGCAATGTTGCCGAGGCGCAGCGTGCAGTTGCGGCCGCTCAGGAAGACCTCACCAACGCGCAGAAAGCCGCAGCTGCCGCACAGGCCGCCGCAACGACGGACGTCGATGGAGCTTCCGCCGCGCCTGGCATCTCCGCCGCATCAGCGGACACGAACGCCGTATCGGCCGCGCAGCGCAGCCTCGCATCGGCCCAGGCAAACCTCGATCAGGCGAACGCCAAGGCCGCCAGCCGTACGGTCACGGCCCCGAGCTCGGGCAGCATCGTGGAGCTCAACGCCAAGGTGGGCGCCACGGTAACAGGCGGCATGATCATGGGCGAAAGCGATACGAGCGGCGGCAAGCAGTGCATGCAGATCGCCGACCTATCCAAGATGAAGGTGACCGTACAGGTGGGCGAAAAGGACATCGCCAAGATCGCCGTTGGGCAGAGCGCCAACGTCACGTATCCCGCGTTTCCCGATATCGTGAGCCAGGGCACCGTCACGGCTATCGCGTCGGTGGCAAACTCCGACGCCGCCAACGGTGGCGGCGGCAGCGTAACCTTTAACGTCGACATTCTCATCGAGGCGCCCGACGCGCGCCTGAAGCCGGGCATGACGGCCGAGGTATCGGTGGTGACCGAGCAGCTCGACGACGTGGTGATGGTGCCGACGATGGCGCTCATGACCGAAGACGGCGAACACTATTACGTCAACGTGGCAACCGATGACGAGGGCAAGCAAACCCATCGCGTGAAGGTGACCGTCGTAACGCAAAACGACAACGAAGCCGCAGTCGGCAAGACACAGGTCAAGCGCGACGACCAGGGCAACGAGATCAACCCCAACGTGCCGGTTACCAAGCTGCGCGATGGCGACACCCTCGTCATGGATACCGGAGCGGACGCAACGGCTGACGGCGGCTACAGCGCGGATTCGGGCAGTATGTCTGCCGACGAGGGCATGTAATGCGTCCCGTTATCGACATCCGCAACGTGCACCGCATCTTTGAGAGCGAGGCAGGTTGCGCCCACATCCTGCACAACGTGAGCCTGGCGGTAGATCCCGGCGAGTTCGTCGCCATTACCGGCCCCTCGGGCTCGGGCAAATCAACGCTCATGAACATCCTAGGCTGCCTGGATAAGCCGACGGCGGGCGACTACTACCTGCAAGGGCTCAACGTGGCCGAGCTTGACGATGACGAGCTCACCGAAGTTCGTGCCCTGAGCATTGGCTTTGTCTTTCAGAGCTTCAACCTGCTGCCGCGCCTGTCGGTTATCGAAAACGTCATGCTGCCGCTGGCCTACACCAATGTGCCCCGTAGCCAGCGCGAAATGCGCGCCGTGCACGCGCTACAGGCCGTCACGCTGCCGGTCGACCACTGGGACCACCGCATATCAGAGCTCTCGGGCGGACAGATGCAGCGCGTCGCCATCGCGCGCGCT
>CABUMU010000129.1 GCA_902492855.1 uncultured Collinsella sp.
AGCAGCGACAGAACAGGGCTGCCAGAGGCGTTAGTAGACAAATGTGCTCCTTAGGAAATACCTGTCGTTTCATGGTATCAAAGGGTCAGCGCGCCGGCGGGCGTTTATATAATCTATGGAGCCTCTTGCGGGCAAAGCAGCCCCACGTCATGCGGCGGGCCCATGGCAGGTTCCTGCGTTTTATTCAAAGCTTGCCGCCAAGGTGCGCCGAGCCTTTACAATAGGACAGTCCCAAGGACGTATTCGATAGCTTCCGCGCTGCACTCACCCGCCGCGCGTGAAAGGATATATTGCCCCATGCCTTCAACCCTTCCCGCTCCCATCGATAAGCTCGCCATTGTCGTCGTTACGTACAAGCGCCAGGAACTCCTGGCCAACTTGTTCGACTCCATGACCGAGCTTACGGCAGCGCCCTGGCGCATCGTGATCGTCGATAACGAGAATTCGCGTGAGACCGAGGCCATGTGCACCGCATTCAACGAGCGCCTGGCCAACCTGTGGGGCACCGACATCGAACAGCCCGACGCGAAGGGCGGCACCGACCGCGTCATCTACGCACCACAGCTCGAAAACGGCGGCGGTGCAGGTGGCTTCTCCGCCGGCACCAAATGCGCCTACGACCTGGGCGCCCAGTGGTTCTGGGTGATGGACGACGACGTGCTCGTCATCCCCGAAGGCATCGAGCGTCTTGCCAAGTGGACCGACCGCTACGATGTCATCCAGGGTTCGCGCCTGGACTTTGACGGCGGCGCCTTCTTTTGGCAGTACCAGCTCATCCTTTCGCTTGGTATCCCCAACCCCATCGCTAAGTGGGACCTGGGCCCCAAGGCCTACCGCGCCATGAACCAGTTGTGCTTTGAAGGCGGCCTGTTCTCGCGCCGCGTGGTCGACAAGATCGGCCTGCCGGATGCGCGATTCTTCATCTACGGCGACGATGCCTGCTACGGCTACGTGGCCAGCCAGCACTTCCCCGCCGCCGTTGTTGCCGACGTGGTGCTCAAGCGTGCCCGCGCTGTCTCTAACTGGGATATCGCCGGCAAGCGCCAGCTCAACTCTACGAGCGACACCAACCGCTACTACATCATGCGCAACCGAGGCTTCCTCGCTCGCTATATGCAGATCTACGGTGACTACCACCCCATGCTGTTCCGCCTGGGCAATGCCGCGACCTTCTGCAAGGAATTCATTCGCCTGGCTGCGGTCGATAAGTGCTTTAAGACCGGTATTCCGGCGCTGCGCCGTGGCATGAAAGACGCCCGCAAGATCATCAAGGATCCCAACTGGAAGCCCATGCCGCCCATGAAGGACGCGGAACAGTAAAGGGCTTTCGCCCGCCGCTACAGACGTTGGCACACCACGGACGCACGCTGCCCATCAAAACCGAACCCCCAGCGCATGCGACCCACGCCGGGTCGCGGCACACGGATTTCGTCGATGCCGTCGCGCTCTATGTCGAGCAGCGCCTGCACGGCCAGCAATTCCAGGCCCAGCGCATCCACACCGGGGTCATACATCATGTTGATCGTTATCAGCGGACGTTCATCGAGCATACCGATCGTATCGGCTATGTCGAACACGGCGCCCGTAGGAAAAACCTGGATGTCGCAGCGACCCGCGCCACACTTTCGCCTTGAGGCAGGATTGGCATAGCCCGGCAAGCCAAAGCAGAGCCCCTGCAAGAGCAGATGATATGGCAGTGGCGCATCTGGGTCGGTCGCACCGATTCCCGCATCTCCTAAGATGCGGCTTAGCGCCCGCCTCACGGTATCCTCGTTCCCATGGCACAGCCCGTCGCGAAACGCATCGACGTCTCGAATGTCTTCTGCAGCACACTCAAACCACTCAATAATCACTAGACGCAAGGTCTGGCGAAGCTCGTTATTGGGCAATCGCAAAGCACGGAGGCGATCGCCATGCTCCGGCTCCTCAGTCATATCCGTCGTGAGAAAACCGGACAGATACAGCGCTGTCCACATGCCATCGTCAGGCGAGACATCTGGCTCTGCAGTGCCCAAACAAAGCGGGACCTCAGCGCACCCATGGGCCTCGAGCAAATCAAACAAGACCGAAAGGCGGTCGAGATTCCACCCGGCAACTACCCTACTCAGACAATCGGCATATCCATACAGATCGGCACGCACAGGCGCCGTGCAGCCTCGGCCCAGAAAACCGATCACACGCTCTGGACTCGAGCAATAGGCCCTGCCAAACCGATATCCCTCGAGCCATTCACGCGCATCATCCAGGTATTCCTCACGCCCAGCATGATTCAACAGAGCCTCGACCTCGGCATCCGAAAAACCGAACCAACGGTCACACCACGCCGACAGCGGCGTCGTCAGACAATACGAGCAGCCGCGCGAAGAAAGCGCCGCTTCGGCGGGACCGGAACACTCCCCCATCAGACACGTCAGCCGCAACGAATCGCGCGCAGTGGCAATGGCGTCAAACAGCGCACGGTCAAGTAGTTCTGCCGGATCGGCGTCGGAAGCGTTCCTCGCGCTCGCACGGCGAGACCACGCCGCATCGTACCCATCAACGAGCAATACAACCTGCTCATCGCAGGCAATCTCCAGCAGCTCTATGAGCACACCGAGCACCGAGTCAACCTCGTCCGCGCTCGCCACGCCACGCGCGACACGTTCGATGTGACGCACCTTATCTCGAGCTAAATCCGGAGCCTCCAAGAGCGCCAACAAGCGAGCGCACTCGCCCGAAAGGGCATCGCGCACGACGCCGGCAACAGCGGGGCCACGCCTCCCAGCGCCAGAAAAGTCCAGCGATATCACCGGATAGCAAGCATACTCATCCCGATAGCGCCCGCCGTTCGCATCCCAAATCTGAGCATCGGCAAACAAACGCTGACCAGAGCGACCGACCGCTGGACGCTCCAGAAAAGCCCTGAGCATCGACAAGTTCATGCTCTTGCCAAAACCCTCGGGTCGACAGCACACCACAAAGGACGCGTCGCAGTCCACCACATCGGCAATAAACATGGTCTTGTCAACCAGCATGCAACGACCAATGGCATCGGCAAAATCATGCACACCGACCGGCAAAACCGCATCATCGACATGGTTGACAAGCCGTACGCCAAAAGTATCGGCACTGTTGCAATACTCCTGTTCAGACACCGTAACTTCTCCCTAAAACGCAGCACGAAGCCCATTGTAGCGAGCAGTTCAAGTGCAACGCTGGATCCGTGCAAAGGCATCGGGCAACGGTAGGAACAAAGGCCTTGAGGGGGCATAACAAATCGTTGTGCAACAAAATGGGGCCCGATGCAACTGCACCGGCCCCCATTGCGAATCTTTAGTTGTCGGGCAACCGAAAGGGACTACTCCTCGGAGTCGTTCTGCCCAGCAGCCTTCTTTTGCTGATCGAGCTTATGCTTGCCACTCACAATAGACGTGGCACCCAGCGTGGCCAAGCTTGCACTGGCAAGGCTCGCCATCACAATCAGATCGCCCGTCTTGGGCATATTGCCGCCAGATGACTTGGTAGTTGTAGTCGTCGTGGTTGTAGTGGTCACCGCCTTGGAGTCATTTTGCTCTTGACTCTTGTTGTCGGTGTTGCCCTTACCGCCGTCCTCGCCCTGCTGCTTTCCGTCCTCGGTCTTGTCCTTGCTCTCGTCCTTCTTCTCAGATTCAGACTTCTTATCCTCGTCCTTCTTCTGAGCGGATTTGTCGTCCTTCTCCTCAGAGCTAGAACCCTTATCAGATTCGGTCTTCTCGGAAGCCTTGTCCTTGGAGTCGCCCTTTGCGGCCTCGGTCTTTTCCGTGGAAACCTGATCAGAGTTGTCCTTGTTCTGGGTCGAGCCATTATTGACGCCGGCCATCAGCGAAGAGCCCAGCGTAGAACCAAGCTGCTCAGAGAAAGAAGGCTTCTTGTCCGGCGAAGCAACGGGAGCGTCCGGCGCCTTATTCGAGTCGTCCTTGGAAGCACCAGAATCAGAAGCGACGCCAGAGTTAGAGTCATTGCTAGAACCAGTATCGGCGGAAGAATCGCTCGAGCCAGTAGAAGAGTCGGAGGAACCAGCGTCGGTCGAACCAGAGGCGGCACTGTCCGTATTGCCGGCAGAGCTTGAAGACGAATCGCCCGCAGCAGAGCCGTTAGAATCTGAGCCGCTCGAGGTAGAGCCGTCGTTGGCAGTGCCACCAGCAGAGCCATCGCCGTCAGCATCGGTCGAGGGCGCATCCATATCGTTATCATCGCCCGCATCGTCATCGGCACCAGGCGTCGGTGCAGAGGGAGCAGCGGGCGCTATGCTCGGACCGGGCGTCGGCTCGGGCTCGGGCTCGGGCTCCACAGGCGTTGCCGTAGCAGCCTCGTCCTCGGCAATATAGACCAGACAATCCTTGAGCTCATTGCGGTAGCGGTTCTTCCAGCCCTCGTGATACTGGGGCTGGCTTGCATACTTGGTCGCCACGTTATTGACCACGCTGTTGGAAAGCGCCGTCACAAACTCGCGGTCCGTCATGCTGTTGGAAAGGTTTGCCCAGCGGAAGAAGTCTCTGCAGCCACCGGTGCCGCACATGTTGGTGATACTCCACACCATGCCCTTGACGCAGTCGGCGCGGCCGGAGATGTCAATGCCAAGAGCGCTCTTGAACCACGCCTCGGTCACCGCATAGTAGGAGTTGTACGCATAGGCATCCTGCAGCGCCGAGAACTCAACCGGATCGGTGTTGTAAGCACCCAGGAAGGCATCCTGCGCGATGCGGCCCAACTCGGTGAGCTGGCCGTTCGCATACATGGGGTTGTTCGCCTTGGAAATCTCGCTGCCGCGATCGATCGCAGCCTTAAGCATGCCGTACTTGGCAGAATCGTAGTTATAGACCTGCTTCATAAACGGAATGAGCGACCAACGACGGTCGAACTGGTAATAGCCCAGCGCGTTATAGCCGTCGCCATACGAAAAGCCCTGGTTATAGTTGCCGTGGCTCTCGTATTTGGTGAAGTACTTCATCTCGGCAGTCACGTTGACAAACGAGACCCCCTGAACCGACCTCAGCACACCCGAAAAAGACTGCTGGGTGTAAAGGCCCTTATCGATATCGGTGGCATCCGAGGCAACACCCGGCGTGGCCTCCTCGGCAACAGCAATCACAGGCGCGGCAACGGCGCCAAACGAAAGCGCCAGCGTCAGGCCCGCCACAATCGCGGAATGCTTGGGCTGCATAAGATCCTCCC
>CABUMU010000130.1 GCA_902492855.1 uncultured Collinsella sp.
CCGAAGGGCTGTGGCGGCGCAAATTGGGGGCTTCGCGCACGGCGATGCTGTTCGAGCGCGAGGGTACAGAGGTTTCGCTCGGTCCCACGCTGCGCAAGCTTGTGACGGCAGCGAAGTTCAACCCTAGTTTGCCGTACCTGTCGTTCCTCTGCATCAACTTCGATGCGCCGGTGGTCCAGGAGGCGGCCAGCTGGTTTCTCGACGCAGTGTTTCTGAACTATAACAGTTCCTATCTGGAGCGGATGCTCGAGCAAATGCTCGACGAGGGCGACTCGCGCGAGGTCACGCGTTTTTTGCGCGCCGTTGATGTGCGTATTGATGGCTTCAGAGTGGAGAGGGCGCCGGAGTGGCGCGGCAAGCGCGTCTTCGTGAGGCACGAGGTGGGCGGCAAGGCGTACGAACTGCGTTTATCCGAGGAATCTGCCGGAACCCAGAAGCTCATGGGGTTGGCTGCGTATCTGATGATAGCGCTTGAGCGTGGTGGCACCGTTGTGGTAGACGAGCTCGACGCCAAACTGCATCCGAAGCTTCTCCGCTATGTGATTCTGCTGTTTAAGGATCCTGAGGTTAACAAGAGTGGCGCGCAGCTCATCTTCTCGTCCCAGGATGTGTCAACAATGCGAAACGATGTGTTCCGCCGTGACGAGATATGGTTTGCTGCGCGCGGCGAGGGAGAGGCGAGCCAACTGTGGTCTCTCGCCGACATCCACGAGGCGAACGGTAACCTGGTAAGCAAGAACGCGGCTTTCGACAAGCAATACCTGTCCGGTCGCTACGGCGCCGATCCGTACCTCACCCGCATCGAGGAGTGGGATTAGCATGGTGGCGAAGAAGTCGAAGGGCTGGCGTAGCGGCAAGCGAGAGGGCCGCTCGCGCATGGTTCAGATGACGCGTCATCTTGTAGTGAGCGAGGGCAAGGAGACCGAGCCTCGCTACTTTGAGGGTGTGCGTGCGGCGTTGGGCGCGTCGAACGAGCGCAAGGTTGCCATTGTCGTTAAGGGAACCGGCAAACATACGCTTGACCTGCTTGACTTCGCCGTCGAACACTGCCGCTATGCGCCCGAGACGTTCGATCACGTGTGGCTCGTGTATGACAAGGATGACTTCCCTGCGTCCGACTTCGACGCGATGGAGTGCAAGTGCAATGAGCTCTCTGATGGTTCGAGGACCTTCCACGCGTTGTGGTCCAACCCCTGCTTCGAGCTGTGGCCGCTTCTGCACTTTCGCTACACGACCGCGCATATGTCCGCGTCCGACTGCCAGCATGCCCTCGCGCAGGAGATGTCGAAGAACTTGGGCATCGAGTACCGCAAGAACCTGGACGGGATGTTTAGGGCAGTGGATGATAGACGAGGCGAAGCATTGCAGCGTGCTGGGCGCCTCGTCACGTACCATAGGGAACTGGGTAACATTAAGCCATCTGTGCAAAACCCTTCAACTAAGGTGGGTGAAATTTTCGATGTAATCGGGCCGTATCTGGTTGGCTAGTCGAGTCTGTGGATTGGCTTTCCGGTTAGGGCGATTTACGGATTGTACTGCGCTATTGCGAGTCCGGTGCGTAGGAGAAGTGCGGGGAAAATCGAAACTCGCCGAGCGCACACCGATTTTTGCCAACAAAGCTGCAGGTCGCGGATGCCCAAAACAGGGGCCTGTTTGACAGATCTCGGTTTTTCACCGCACCTCCGATTGGGCGCGCATTTAGCACTCTCGATGTCCCCACATCCTCTAAAAAAGTTCTTAAAACAGCCTTAAAGGCGCTTCAGCTCGCGTTGACAGCGTACAATACGCATGTTTGACTATGACAAAAGTGGATTTTAGGGGAGGGGTGCGCCATGGAGGCGCTGGTTGTTGGCAACACCGCATATGTTGACGATGACTTTTGTGCCAAGGCGTTCCCCGGGGACCACGTTAAGGTTGTCGCTGCCACGGAAGCACGTCGCGATGAGTCGTCGCCCCATGCCTCGTGGAAAGAGCTGCTCCAGAACTTGGAGCAGGCCTATGAGTTCGACCGCGTGGTCTACCTGTCTAATTACCTTACCCCGCATATCGATAGCGTGGGCGATATCGAGCTGCTGCGTTCGGTCTTTCGCGCGTGCATGGGTCGCCGGATCCAGCTGTTGTATATAGCAGGGCCCGCAGGCGCCGAGGGTGCCGCCGATGCCGCGGGGCGAACGGGCAAGGGCATTATCGCGCACGCAGCCAACGACCTGTGCCGCTACTACGCTGCTCGCGAGGGCGTTCAGACCAAGATCATGCGTTTGCCGTTCCTGTATACCGCGTCTGCCCTGCTGGAGGACCCGTTTTTGGTGCCGCTGTTCGACGCGTGCTCAACCGGATCGGTCGCTCTGCAGGGCGCGCGGGATGCAGCTTTTCCCCTGCTGTGTGTCGAGGAGCTTGCGGTGCTGGTACGCCGCATCTTCGACAGCTGGGATGGTAACTTTGAGACGCTCGACGTTGCCGATACCTTCCATCACACGGCGGGTGAGGTAGGAGACGCCCTCAAGGCGCTGTTCCCCGGCCTTGCCGTTGCCTATGGCGATTCTGCTGGTTACGCCCTGCCCGCCAGCGACGTCGTTCGCGTGCGCTATGGCTGGTTTCAGCGCTACGACTTGCTGCGCGATCTCTCGACCATTCAAGCTCGATGGGGCGCTGGACGCATCAAAAAGATCAACCCGCTGCGCGCCGCCATCGACCGCATCCAGATACGCTCGCTGCCCATCAAATGCCTGGAGACGGGCGTTGCCTGGGTTCTGTTCGAGGTGCTGGAGCATCTGTTCTCCCAATCGGCCCAGCTCAACGTGCTCGATTATCGCTTGCTCTACGTGGTGCTCATTGGTACGCTGTATGGCTTGGACTTTGGCCTGGTTGCGGCGCTGCTGACGTCGGTTGGTTTGGCCGCGAGCTACTTTACCCAATACGGCTATACCTTTCAGGGGCTGTTCTACGAGCCGTCCAACTGGCTGCCGTTTATTGCGTACTTTGTGGTGGGTGCCGTGTGCGGCTATGTGCAGCTGCGCAACAGCGAAGCCATTAGGGCGGAGCGCGATCAAAACGAGCTCGTGCGCAACCGCAATACGTTTCTTACGCAGCTCTACCACGACGCGATCGAGGACAAGCGCGCGTACAGGCGCCAGATCGTGGGTCGCCACGACAGCTTTGGCAAGATCTTTGCCGTGACGCAGGAGCTCGACGTGCTCAATCCACGCGACATCTATCGCAAGTGCTGCGAGCTTCTGGGCGAGATCCTCGAGAACGATTCGGTGGCGATCTACCATGTTTCGGGCGGTGCATTTGCACGCCTGGTGGCAGCAAGTCCCGCGATTGCCGAAGATGCCGCACGCTCGCTCACGCTTGAGCAGCTTGCACCTCTTTTGGGCGACGGGGGTCGTTCGAACCTGTGGGTGAACCGCGAGCTGACGCCGGGGCTTCCCATGTTTGGATACACGATCGAGCGCGACGGGGCACCCGCTGTGTTGATCTTTGTGCGTAGTGCGGCCGAAAACCAAATGACCCTCTATTATCAAAACCTGTTCCGCATCTTGTGCGGCCTGGTCGAAAGCGCGCTGGGCCGTGCCTTTGACTATGAGGCGGTGGCGCAGGATAAACGCTGCGTTGACGGCACTTGTGTGCTCAAGCAGGCTGCCTTTGGCCAAGAGCTCGCGGCAGAGCAGGCGCTGGCAGATAGCAAGATGGGGAGTTTTTTGCTCCTGCGCGTGGTACCGGGCATGGAGCCTGTCGGCGAGCTGGTGGGCGCAATTGGGTCGGCAATCCGCGAGAGCGACGCGGCGGGCTTGGTCGACGGCGACGTACTCTACCTGCTTATGCGTCAGGCAAAGGCGTGCGATCTGCCCATTATCCGCGAGCGCCTGAGCGCAAAGCATATTGCGGTGGAACCCGTCGACGGCGAGGACATCGTGGCGTTGTTGCAGCACATCTCTTACACCGGTGACGGTGAGGGGGGTGCCGCTTGATCTCGCTTGTCGTTGCTGCCGTCTTGCTGCTGATTCATGCGTTGGTTTGCCTGATGCTGTGGACGCTCATGAAGCTGGGCCTGCTGCCGGTGCGCGGGCACATGCTGGCTGTGATAGTGCTGGTGCCGCTGTGGGGTCCGTTGCTGGTGGTTCTGCTATCGGTCTGCAGCGCGATGTTTGGCGAGGGGCTGAAAGAGTCTGCGCTGGAGTCGCTGCGCTTCAACGACGACCTGCATCGTAGCATGTCGGTACCGAGTGCTGAGGACGATGCGGGCGTAGTGCCGCTCGAGGAGGCGCTTATCGTCAACGACCCGGCATACCGGCGCCGCCTAATGCTCTCCATGCTCACCGAGGAGCCCGACGCGTACCTGACGCAGCTGCAGGCGGCTAAGCTTAACGACGACGTTGAGGTGGCGCACTATGCCGCGACGGCGGTGGCGCAGATCTCCAAGGAGTCCGACCTTAAGCTGCAGCAGCTGGAGCGTGCCTTTAAGACGGACCCGAGCGCGCAAAACCTCAACGAATACTGCGATTTTCTTGGTGAATACTTGGGCTCGGGCTTGGCTGAGGGGCGCGTGGCTCAGATTCAGCGCCAACAGTACGCGCGCCTGCTTGCGCGTCGCTGCGAGCGCGAGGATACCCTTGAGCTGCGCATTCGATACGCGACGGCTCTGGCCGATGTCGGACAGATCGACGAGGCGCAGGCCGTGACCGACCAGCTGGTGCTCGACGTGCCCGAGGAGCAGGAGGTTTGGATGCTTTGCCTGCGCCTTGCCGTGATGCGCCGCGATGGTGACGAGGTTCACCGTGTGATCGATGCGATTGACAAACAGCATGTGTATTTGAGCGCCGACAATCGCGAAAAGTTGGCGTTTTGGCGCGACGGGGAGGAGGCCGGATGAGTGTGGCGCAACATATCCGCGACCGTGCAGGCCGCTTTCGTTGGATGGGACTCCTCGTGGTGTGGGCGGTCTTTATTGCCATGGCCGCCGTGCTGCTGGTGGAGCGTGCCGGCGTGCAGTACAGTGCGGGCCAGCATAAGCTGGGGATGCTTGCCGCCAACGATGCGGTGCCTGCCTCCTCGGCAATCTTTGGCCAAAAGCCCACGTGCCTGGTCATTACCGATTCCGATCAAGCTGGCGTCGAGGACGTAAAGGAACAGTTCGACCAGATCCTGCTCGACATGAAGATCGCCCATCGCG
>CABUMU010000131.1 GCA_902492855.1 uncultured Collinsella sp.
GGCCCGTGGGTTATACCCTAAGAGCAAACCACCCTTTTTAAGGGTGGTTCTGATTGACGCTGCGCGGGCCCCGGGCACCCCATCTTGCCCCTCAATCGTCGGTCGCGTACATAAAGTACGCTTCCCTCCTCTTTCGCGGCAACCTGGGGCACCCGGAGCCCGCTCGCTGTCGTGGCCGGGAAAGTGGGTCTTCCGTTCTTTTCATTAATCGGTCGATTCGTCCCAGGAGGCTTGAACCCGAGAGGGGGCGATCGTTTTGGGGCGTGGCTGTGGCGTTGTTTGTCGCGAATGTCCGCTTTGGGCGTATCATCGTGGGCATCTCGCATAACCTCGTTGCAAGGGAGATATGCCCCATGGCTACGGAAAAGTCTTCTTCGCGCTCATGGATGTCTGATGCCGCGATCTATCAGATCTACCCGCGCTCGTTTAAGGATTCGACTGGTTCGGGTCTGGGTGATATCGCGGGCATTACCCAGCAGATGGACTATCTTGAGCGGCTGGGTATCGAGGCCATCTGGCTGAGCCCGTTTTACCCATCGCCTCTTGTCGATGGTGGCTATGATGTGGCGGACTACTGCGATGTCGATCCACGTCTCGGCTCGCTTGACGACTTCGATGACATGATCGCTGCGGCTCACGCGCGCGGCATCAGGATTATCGTCGAAATCGTGCCCAACCATTCATCAAACCAGCACCCCTGGTTCAAAGCCGCTCTTGCCGCCGGCTCCGGATCGCCCGAGCGCGCCCGTTATATCTTCCGCGATGGTCGCGGCGAGCATGGCGAGCTGCCTCCCACCAATTGGAATGCCAACTTTGGCGGCCCCGCATGGACGCGTGTTGCGGACGGTCAGTGGTATCTGCACATGTTTACGCCCGAGCAGCCGGACTTTGACTGGTCATGCCCTGAGGTTCACGCGCTCTTTTGCGACGTCCTGGCGTTTTGGAGCGATCGAGGCGTCGACGGCTTTCGCATTGATGTGGCGCAGGGTCTCGCCAAGGATCTCGACCGCGATGACCTCGACCGGTGGCATCTCGCCGAGCGCGATGACATGGTTGACGACGGCACCCATCCGCTGTGGGACCGCAATGAGGTCCACGAGATCTATCGCGAGTGGCGCCGCGTGTTCGACCGCTATAATCCGCCGCGCAGTGCCGTTGCCGAGGCGTGGGTGCTGCCCGAGCGCCAGTATCTCTACGCGCGTCCCAGCGAGCTTGGCCAGACATTCAACTTTGAGTTTGCCAAGGCCACTTGGACCTATGATGACATGCACACTGCAATCGAGAAGGGCTTGAAGGCAGCCGTCGAATCCGATTCCGCCTCGACCTGGGTACTCTCCAACCACGACGTGCCACGCGTGGCGACACGCTATGCCCTGCCGCAAATCAAGGCGACGCGCTACCACCAGATTGCGCTCGACTGGCTCTTACGCGACGGGTCGTCTTATGACGAGGACCGTGAACTCGGCGAGCGCCGCGCGCGGGCGGCCCTCTTGCTTGAGCTGGCGCTTCCGGGCTCGGCATACGTGTATCAGGGTGAGGAGCTCGGCCTTTTTGAGGTGGCTGATATCCCGTGGGCCGCACTCGAAGACCCTACTGCGACCAATACGCACGGACCGAAGCGTGAGAAGGGGCGCGACGGCTGTCGTGTGCCCCTGCCGTGGGTGGCGGCGGACGATCCCGCGCATGGCGGATCGTTTGGGTTTTCGCCGGTGAACGCCGATGCGGCGCCCCATCTGCCGCAGCCTGCATGGTTTTCCGATTACGCTGCCGATAGGGAAGAAGCGGACCCGACATCGATGCTTACGCTCTATCGTGACGCCCTCTGGCTACGGCGCAAGCTGCGCGGGTGCGCCAACGATCTTGCGTGGCTTGATCTTGACGGGCGCACCGGTCTTGCGGATGGTGCCGAGGGCGCTGAGGGTGGTGTCATTGCCTATCGCCGCGATAACGGCTGGGCGTGTGTGACGAACTTTGGCGCAGCACCCGTGGAGCTGCCGGCGGGCAGGGTCCTGCTCACCTCATCACCGCTTGCAGACGGCAGGCTCGCGCAGGACAGCTCCGCCTGGATCATGCTCGGTGAGATGTAGGGGCCTTTTGCGGCGAGTTTGCGTTTGCCTGCGCCTTCCGTGGTGGCTGATGTCTTCGCGAGGTTCGCGAGGGCGTCGCAAAACTTTTTAAAAAAAGTTCTTGCATTTGGGTGGATCATCCCGTATATTAAATCCTCGCAGGCGGACATGGCTCAGTTGGTAGAGCACAACCTTGCCAAGGTTGGGGTCGCGGGTTCGAGCCCCGTTGTCCGCTCCATTTGGGCGTTTAGCTCAGGGGGAGAGCGCTTCCCTGACACGGAAGAGGTCAGAAGTTCAAATCTTCTAACGCCCACCAAATATTTGCAGCCCAGAGGCTATGTCTCTGGGCTGTTTTGTTTTATGCCGCCAAACATGCCGGCAAATAAGCCACCAAATATTGATCCAAGGTTTGTACGCGATGGTCTTCGCATCCCGTAGAGGTGCCGGCAGATTGCATACGTCCTGGCCGACCGTGACCGCAACATGTTGGTCAAGCATAATCTTTTGGATTCTTTTGGCGTGAGCGGCTTGGTTTTGGTAGGATTTGTCAGCGGCTTGACTAAGGGGGTTTTATAACTGCCATGCAGGTAGCCGTGTTGGTAACGTTTTACCGACTTCCCAAGAACCCCTCATTTTTAATGCGTCTGCAAAATGACTAATTGCTTTGACCTGCTGAAACACTATATGTTGTGTTTGACCTAAAAAAAGAATACAGGATATAGATGCCTCTTTGTCGTATGATAGATGGCGGACAGAGAACGAGAACCTTATTCGCCCCATTTGGACACGTCTTTGAGCCGCTTGATCGGCCGCGAGGATTGTCCGCATGAGGACTTATGGTTTATCGAGAACACAGATTGCGCGACGGCGCCGCAAGACAGGGGCAAGCCCTGCCGGGTATCGTTTGGCTCTGAAGCGCGATGAGGCTACGATGCGAAAGAGGCAAGAGGATGAAGATCATCAAGCGCAGCGGCACCGAGGTTGTCTTTGACATCGATAAGATCGTCAATGCCATCCGTGCCGCAAACTTGGAGGTCGAGGAGAGCTCTCGTCTTACCGACCGCCAGGTGGTTTACGCGGCGCAAAACGTCGCCGAGGCATGCGAGAACGCGGGCCACACTGTTTCGGTCGAGGAGATTCAGGATTTGGTCGAGGACGAGATCATGCGTCTCGACTGCTACGAGGTTGCCCGCCACTACATCATCTATCGCTATGTTCAGAGCCTGAAGCGCCAGAAGAACACGACCGATGACAAGATCCTGTCGCTGATCGAGTGCAATAACGAAGAGGTCAAGCAGGAGAACTCCAACAAGAACCCGACCGTCAATTCCGTTCAGCGTGACTACATGGCCGGCGAGATCTCCAAGGACCTGACTCAGCGTGTGCTGCTGCCTCAAGAGATCGTGGATGCCCATAATGAGGGCCTGATCCATTTCCACGATTCGGATTACTTTGCCCAGCACATGCACAACTGCGATCTGGTCAACCTGGAGGACATGCTCCAGAACGGCACTGTTATCTCGGGTACGCTGATCGAGAAGCCGCACAGCTTCTCGACCGCCTGCAACATCGCGACGCAGATCATCGCCCAGGTTGCTTCCTCCCAGTACGGTGGCCAGTCGATTTCGCTGACCCATCTTGCCCCGTTCGTCGAGGTGAGCCGTCAAAAGATTCGCGGCGAGGTCGCTCGCGAGCTTGAGGAGCTCGGCGCCTCTGCGTCTGCCGAGAAGGTCCGTGAGGTCGTTGAGGACCGTCTGCGTGACGAGATCCGTCGCGGCGTCCAGACGATTCAGTATCAGGTCGTGACCCTTATGACCACCAATGGCCAGGCGCCGTTCGTGACGGTCTTTATGTATCTTAACGAGGCCCGTACGCCTCAGGAGAAGCACGACCTTGCCATGATCGTGGAGGAGACGCTTCGCCAGCGCTACGAGGGCGTTAAGAACGAGGCCGGCGTATGGATCACCCCGGCATTCCCCAAGCTTATCTATGTACTCGAGGACGATAACGTTCACGAGGATTCCCCGTACTTCTACCTGACCCAGCTGGCTGCCAAGTGCACTGCCAAGCGTATGGTGCCCGATTACATCTCCGAGAAAAAGATGCGCGAGCTCAAGCTGTCGAAGGGCGAGACCGCGGGTAACGGCGACTGCTATACCTGCATGGGCTGCCGCAGCTTCTTGACGCCCGACCGCTCGGGCAACGGCTTTAACAACGTTGCCAACGCGCTGAACTACGACCCGAACAAGCCCAAGTACTATGGTCGCTTTAACCAGGGCGTCGTGACCATCAACCTGCCCGATGTCGCGCTGAGCTCGCACCAGGATATGGATAAGTTCTGGAAGATCTTCGACGAGCGCCTTGAGTTGTGCCACCGTGCCCTGCTGTGCCGTCATGAGCGCCTGATGGGTACGCTTTCTGACGCCGCACCGATTCTGTGGCAGTACGGCGCCCTCGCTCGTCTGAAGAAGGGCGAGACGATCGACAAGCTGCTCGTGGGCGGATACTCCACCATTAGTTTGGGTTATGCCGGCCTGTATGAGTGCGTCAAGTACATGACGGGCCACAGCCACACCGAGAAGGAGGGCACGCCCTTTGCCATGGCCGTCATGCAGCGCATGAACGACAAGTGCGCCGAGTGGAAGGCCGAAAGCGATATTGACTTCTCGCTGTACGGTACCCCGCTTGAGTCGACGACCTACAAGTTCGCCAAGTGCCTGCAACGTCGTTTTGGCATCATCCCGGGCGTGACGGACAAGGGCTACATCACCAACAGCTACCACGTCCACGTGTCCGAGGAGATCGACGCATTCGACAAGCTCAAGTTCGAGGGTATGTTCCAGCAGCTTTCGCCGGGCGGTGCCATCTCCTACGTCGAGGTTCCCAACATGCAGGACAACCTCAAGGCTGTCATTCGCGTGATGCAGTACATCTATGACAACATCATGTACGCCGAGCTCAACACCAAGAGCGATTATTGCCAGGTGTGCGGCTACGACGGCGAGATCAAGATTGTCGAGGATGACGGCAAGCTGGTGTGGGAGTGCCCCAAGTGCGGCAACCGCG
>CABUMU010000132.1 GCA_902492855.1 uncultured Collinsella sp.
CTGACTATAAGGCGCGATGCGTTAACAGCAGCGACTACTTGCGATGCGCGCGATAGAACTCGATGAGCGCCTGGGTCGAAGCGTCCTGCTCGGCCTTGGCGGCGTCATCGTGGAAGGCCGGGGTAATCTGCTTGGCAAGCTGCTTGCCCAGCTCGACGCCCCACTGGTCGTAGGAGTCGATGCCCCAGACCGTGCCCTCGACAAACGTGATGTGCTCGTACAGGGCGATGAGCTCGCCGAGTGCGAACGGGGTCAGCGTGTCGCCGAAGATCGAGGTCGTCGGGCGATTGCCCTCAAAGCAACGGGCCGGGACGATCTGCTCGGGCGTGCCCTCGGCACGAACCTCATCGGCCGTCTTACCAAAGGCGAGCGCCTTGGTCTGGGCCAGGAAGTTGCCCAGGAACAGCTCGTGGACATCCTGGCCGCCGTCGGTCGCAGGGTTGGCGGTATTGGCGAAGGCGATGAAGTCGGCCGGAACCACCACAGTGCCCTGGTGCAGCAGCTGATAGAAGGCATGCTGGCCGTTGGTGCCGGGCTCGCCCCAGAAGATCTCACCGGTGTCGGAGGTCACGGCGCTGCCGTCCCAGCGGACATGCTTGCCGTTGGACTCCATGGTGAGCTGCTGCAGGTAGGCCGGGAAGCGGTGCAGGTACTGGCAGTACGGCAGCACGGCGTGGCTCTTGGAACCGAAGAAGTTGACGTACCAGACATTGAGCAGGCCCATCAGCGCGACGGCGTTGTTCTCGAGCGGGGTGTTGCAGAAGTACTCGTCGATGGCGTGGAAGCCCTCGAGGAACTGCTGGAAGCGCTCGGGGCCGAGCACGACGATCAGCGACAGGCCCACGGCGGAGTCAACGGAATAGCGGCCACCGACCCAGTTCCAGAAACCGAAGGCGTTGGCGGGGTCGATACCGAAGGCCTCGACCTTCTCGAGTGCGGTGGAAACGGCGACGAAGTGCTTTGTCACGGCCTCGGCGTTCTGCTCATCGGAGCCGTCGATGGCGCCCTGAGCCTTGAGCTGCTCGAGCATCCAGGTCTTGACCTCGCGGGCGTTGGTGAGGGTCTCGAGCGTGGTGAAGGTCTTGGAGACGATGATTACGAGCGTGGTCTCGGGATCCAGGCCCTTGAGCTTCTCGGCCTGGTCGTTGGGGTCGATGTTGGAGATGTAGCGGCAGTCGATACCGGCGTCGGCATAGGGACGCAGAGCCTCGTAGGCCATGACCGGGCCCAGGTCGGAGCCGCCGATGCCGATGGACACCAGATGCTCGATCTTCTTGCCGGTAACGCCCTTCCACTCACCGGAGCGCACGCGCTCGGCGAAGGCATACATGCGGTCGAGGACCTCGTGCACGTCGGCGACGACGTCCTGGCCGTCGACGATGAGCTGGCCCTTCTCGCTTGCCGGGCGGCGCAGCGCGGTGTGCAGGACAGCGCGGTCCTCGGTAGTGTTGATGTGCTCGCCAGAGAACATGGCGTCGCGGCGCTCCTCGAGCTTCACCTCGCGGGCAAGATCGCACAGCAGCTTGACGGTCTCATCGGTCACCAGGTTCTTCGACAGATCGAAGTGCAGGTCACCGGCGTCAAAGCTCAGCTTGTTCACGCGGTCGGCGTCAGCAGCGAACCAGGCCTTGAGGTCGATACCTTCGGCCTCGAGCTTCTCCTGATGAGCCTCGAGCGCCTTCCAAGCGGCAGTCGACGTAGCATCGATAGGTGCGGCAACAGTTGCCATAGAGTCCTCCTCAGCATACGGGCGCACGCCTCCATGCGCCCGGACATTCAGATGCCACTATTCTAGCGCAGGTCAAGACTACAATCAGCGAGCGTTGCCAATCGGCCCCCAAACGGCAACCGATTAAAAAGGGACAGGCTTATTTTGGCAGGTCAAACGCTTTACCAACCAAAAATAACCCGTCCTTTTATGGCAAATATTAGGCCGCGGCGCAGATGCTACCGAGCAACTCACGCAGAGGAGACCCGATGCCCTCCAGCAGTTCGGGCGCGATAATGGCAAAAACGGGAACCTCACCGGTGCCCACGACAGCAGGCGCCTTGCCCTCCGAGAGAATGCATCCATAAGGGACAAAACCGTCTTCGCCGGCATCGAGCGCCGCCATGCGACGCGCGAGCTCGCGCGCAAAGCCAGCAGTATCGGCATCGCCAATCGCCAGGACAAAGTCCACGCCCTCATCGGTTGCCAGGGCTACGGCCTCATCGACCAAATCGTCTCCCCCGTCGCCCCCGGCCGAACCGCAACGAAAGAGTACGCGTTCGAGCAGGGCACGATCGAGCGAGCCCAGCGCCGCCGAAACGAGCTCATCGCGCGTGTGCTTGTCGCCTCCCAGCACGACCAGTGCCTTGGTGCCGCCATAGTGGGCAACCAATCGCCCGCACCAGCGAGCCACATCCCCATCCGCAACCAAGCGCGTCGGCATACCAAACCCATAGTTGACCATTATCCCCACAACCCTTCCGTGCTTTATGGTGGTATCGATCGTTAGGCTCATGCTACGAAGCGAGCTTTTCCGAGCTGTTTCGCGCTCTTTAGGGCTGCGTTAAAACCCCGATGAAGCCGCACGACCATACTTGCCAAAAAGGGACAGATTTTGACGGTGTCCGTGCAAGCGGGTATTATCGAACAGGTATTCGATAAGAACATGTGTTTGATGGAAGGGCACGGATGGCGCACGAGCAGCACACCTATATCTGCATCGACCTCAAGACGTTTTATGCCAGCGTCGAGTGCGTCGACCGTGGGCTCGATCCGCTCACCACCAACCTGGTCGTTGCCGACGAATCGCGCGGACGCACGACCATCTGCCTCGCTATCACGCAGGCCATGAAGGACTTAGGTATTCACAACCGCTGCCGTCTGTTCGAGATTCCCGACGGCATCGACTGCATCAAAGCAGTGCCGCGCATGCAGCACTACATGGAGGTGTCGGCGCAAATCTACGGCATCTATCTGGAATACGTCAGCCCCCAGGACGTGCACGTCTACTCAATTGACGAGTGCTTTATCGACGTGACACCCTATCTGGACCTCTATCACACCGATGCGGAAGGCTTCGCCTGCATGTTGCGCGACGAGGTCCTGGCGCGCACCGGCATCACGGCGACGGTCGGCATCGGCCCCAACCTATTCCAGGCCAAGGTTGCACTCGATATCACCGCCAAGCACGTACCCAGCCGCATCGGCATACTCGACGATGAGACCTTTCGCAAGGAAATCTGGCCCCATCGTCCCATCACCGATATCTGGGGCATCGGCCCCGGCGTGGCAGCACGACTCGAAAAATACGGCGTCTACGATCTGATGGGCGTCGCGGCGCTCGACGAAAACCTGCTTTACGACGAGCTCGGCGTCAATGCCGAGTATCTCATCGACCACGCCTTCGGACGCGAGCCGACAACCATCGCCGATATCCAAGCCTATCGCCCGCAAGCAACTTCGACCACCACAGGACAGGTGCTCTCGAAGGGCTATGCCTACGAGCAGGCCTACACCGTCTTGCGCGAGATGGTCGACAACGCCGTGTTGGACTTGATCGATAAGCACGTGGTCTGCGACAGCATCTCGCTCTTTGTGGGCTACGCGAGCGAGCGCGCCGACATACGCAGGCTTGATGCCAGCGGTACTGCACAATATGTGGACGGATGCGGACACCTGCGCTCGAGTACGTCGAGCATCGAACCCACCGCAACCGCCGGCCCCGAGCTCGCGCCCCGTGCTCCCAAGCCCGTCCAGCGCGATGACGAACGGCGCCGCCTGGTGCGCGAAGCGCAGGCAATCGATGGCATCTTTGTGGGAGAGCATGGTGGCAAACCGCGTGGTGGCTATGCCGCGCTCTTTGCGCACTCCAACGCCTCGCGCAAGCTGCCCGAGCGTACCAATTCGTTTAAGAAGATCATGGGCTATTTCGATGAGCTCTGGGCGCAGACTGTCGATCCCAAACGACCGGTCAAGCGCATCAACCTGGGCTTTAGCAATCTTGTGCCCGAGGAATTTGCCACCATCGATCTGTTCAGCGATATCGAGGCCGATGAGCGCGAGCGCGACCTGGCGCGCGCCGTCCTGGCCGTGAAAGGCAAGTACGGCAAGAACGCGCTCGTCAAGGGATTAAGCTTTACCGCCGGCGCCACCGCGCGCGAGCGCAACGATCAAGTTGGAGGACACCGTGCCTAAACCCAAACAACAGCCCATGCGCCCGCCGACCGCCTTCGAGCGCCTGGCGGACCCCGAGGGCAGACGCCGCGCAGCCGACCCCAACCTCACTGCCAACGGTGCCGTGCGCGCCAACCGCGCCGCACAGTTTATGCCCTTTGCCGCCCTCACGGGATACTACGAACTCGTGCGCAAGCAGGAAATCACCGTCGAGCAAAAACGTGAGCTCACGGAAGAAAAAGCCCTCGAGCTTTCGCAAAAGCTCGAGGGCCTCAAACGCGGCGACTTGGTGCGCGTCACCTATTACGATACGTACGGCTATCGTAGCCGCACGGGCATTCTCGACGAAGCGTTACCCGCATTCAAGCTGCTCAAACTCAGGGATATCGCCATCAACTTCGACGATATCCAGGACATTGAGCTACGCGGACGAGCCTAGCGACGAGAACGCTTGCGCAAGACGAGAGCAATGCCAAGCACTGCGGCAGCTGCAACCAGCAATCCCAAGACCAGCGTGAGGGTCGAGTCGCCAGCGCGAGGCAGCGAGCCGTCCTTCGAAGTCTTCTTAGCGGTCGTCGTGACGGTGGTCGTGGTGCTGCTCGACTGGTCGTTGCCACCCGTCTGGCTGCCGCCAGGCTGATCGCCGCCACCCGGCTGCGAAGGATCGGTGGGTTCCGTCGGATCCGGAGTACCGGGATCAACCGGATTCTCCGAATTCTCCTTGCGCTGGATCCAGACCTGGCAACCATAGAACGGGTTGGCGGTACCAAGGCACAGACCCTGGTTGGTCACCGCAAAGGTGCGCAGACCATGGTTATACGGATCGTTAAAGCCATTGGTCGTCAGCGTCGTAAAGTTCACGCCGTCCTCGGTCACATACATATCAAAGCCGCGCTCGGCATCGCGC
>CABUMU010000133.1 GCA_902492855.1 uncultured Collinsella sp.
TGCGCTATGCTGCCGATGTCTTTGGCGGGCGTATTGCCGAGGTCTTGCTCGACATCCTCGATACGCCGGTGTCCCCCGAGCTTCTGCCGCCCACGGGCGATGGCGAGATTGCGCAGAAGACTGAGGATTTGGTGGGCCCGTACGAGTTACACGACTACTTCCTCTACTACCTGCTGCGTTTTGGCTTTGAGCCGGGCAAGATCTACCGCATGGCGCTCAAGAGCTTCGAGGGCGTCTACGACGCCAAGACCGTCCACACGTGGCTGCGTACGTTCTATCGCCGCTTCTTTGCCCAGCAATTTAAGCGCAGCTGCCTGCCCGATGGTCCCAAGGTGGGCTCGGTGACGCTCAGCCCGCGCGGCGATTGGCGTATGCCGAGTGACGCCAGCTCACGTTTGTGGCTTGCGCAGATCGACGCGCTTAATCCGATTGATTAAGGTTGGCTAAATTGAACCAATACGGGGGTTGCAAGCGTTACACTTTTGCAATCTGATGGCCCGTATCGCGCGGCGCTCTTGTCGGAGCGCCGCGTTTTTCATATCGAAAGGTGGCACCATGCAGGCATCGCAGCGTCTCGACCGCTTTGGCGCGGAGGTCTTCGCCTCGCTCAACAACAAGCTTCTCGCGCTGAAGGCTCAGGGCAAGACCATTTACAACATGAGCGTGGGCACGCCCGACTTTAAGCCGTACGACCACGTGGTCGAGGCGCTCACGCAAGCAGCCCAAGATCCCGAGATGTGGAAGTATGCCCTGCGTGACCTGCCCGAACTCAAGCATGCCGTGTGCGATTACTATGAGCGTCGCTTTGGCGTTTCGGGCATTACGCCGTCCATGGTGCAGTCGTGCAACGGCACGCAGGAGGGCGTGGGCCATTTGGGCCTGGCCCTGCTCGATCCGGGTGACACTATTTTGGTTCCCGATCCGTGCTATCCGGTCTTTGAGGCGGGTGCCAAGATCGCCGATGCCAAGCTCGAGTACTATCCGCTGGTTGCCGAGCACAATTACCTGCCCTATGTGGCGGGCATCGATCCCGAGGTGGCCGACCGTGCCAAGTACATGATCGTGTCGCTGCCCGCCAACCCGGTGGGCTCGGTGGGCACGCCCGAGATCTACGAGGAGATTATCGCTTTCGCCCGCGAGCACGACCTGCTGATCGTTCACGACAACGCATACTCGGACATCGTGTTCGACGGCGAGCCGGGCGGCAGCTTCTTGCAGTATCCCGGCGCGCTCGAGGTGGGCGTTGAGTTTTTCTCGCTTTCCAAGTCGTTTAACGTCACCGGTGCCCGCATCGGCTTTTTGGTCGGCCGAGAGGACGTGGTCTCTGCCTTTGCCAAGCTGCGCAGCCAGATTGACTTTGGTATGTTCTTCCCGATCCAGTAGGCCGCCATCGCGTGCCTTAATGGCCCGCGCGATGAGGTCGAGGCGCAGCGTCTGAAGTACCAGGAGCGCCGCGATGCCCTGTGCGACGGTCTTGAGGGTCTGGGCTGGGAGCGACCCAACGCGCATGGCTCTATGTTTGTGTGGGCCAAGCTTCCCGGTGGTCGCACCGATTCCATGGCGTTTTGCGAGGAGCTCATGGAGAAGGCCGGCGTTGTGGTGACGCCGGGTGCGAGCTTTGGTCCTTCGGGCGAGGGGCACGTGCGCATGGCGCTGGTTCTGCCGCCTGATCAGATCGCTTTGGCTGTCGAGGCCATTCGCGAAGCGGGCCTGTATTAGAAGGCTATTTCGACTCGTCAATAGCTCGAAACCGATTTCGTGCAGTTATTTTACGAATCCTGCAAACAATTTCGGTAAACGGTCGATTTTTGGCTGCGAATAGGAGCATAATCAGAGTCCCGATTGGATGTATTGGGATTACGACAAGCCGCTCGGGTCGTTCCCGGGCGGCTTGTTTGTGGAGAGAGATGGGAGTTTCTAATGGTTAACGAGAAGAAGGTCGCTATTGTCGGCTGCGGTTTCGTCGGTTCGTCTTCGGCGTTCGCACTGATGCAGAGCGGTCTGTTCTCCGAAATGGTCCTCATCGACGTGGACAAGAACCGCGCCGAGGGTGAGGCCCTGGATATCGCGCACGGCATGACGTTTGCCGAGCCGATGAAGATCTACGCCGGCGATTATTCCGATGTCGCCGACGCCGCCATGATCGTCGTCACCGCTGGCGCTGCCCAGAAGCCCGGTGAGACCCGCCTGGACCTGGTCAACAAGAACGTCAGCATCTTTAAGTCCATTATTCCCGAGATTAAGAAGTCCGGCTTCGACGGCATTCTGCTCATCGTCTCCAACCCGGTCGATGTTCTGACCTACGCCGCCATCAAGATGTCCGGCCTGCCCGAGGGCCACGTCATCGGTTCCGGCACCGTGCTCGACACTGGCCGCCTGCAGCAGATGCTTGGTGCCCACGTCGAGGTTGACCCGCGCGATGTCCAGGCCTATGTCATGGGCGAGCACGGCGACTCCGAGTTTGTCGCTTGGTCCAGCGCTCAGGTTGCCGGCGTTCCGCTGAACACCTTCTGTGAGCTTCACGGCCACCTGGAGCATGAGGCTGCCGAGAAGCGCATTGCCGAGGACGTCAAGAACTCCGCCTACACCATCATCGAGAAGAAGCACGCCACCTACTATGGCGTCGCCATGGCCGTCAAGCGCATCTGCACCGCCGTTATGCGCGATGAGCAGACCGTTCTGCCCGTCTCCTCGCTCATGGTGGGCGAGTATGGCCTGTCCGATCTTGCCATCTCCATGCCGACCGTCGTTGGCCGCGACGGCGTTGTCTGCCGCGTCCCCGTGCCGCTGGACGATGACGAGCAGCATGAGCTCACCGTCTCCGCCAAGGCCCTCAAGGACATCATCGACAGCGTCGACTTCTCCTGCTAAATCAAGCTCGCTAGAGCGAAAAGCTACAATGAAGGCGTCCGGGTCCACACGGCCCGGGCGCCTTTTTGGTGCAAAGTAGCCTGACCCCAATGCACCATCCCAATGCACCATAGTTGATGGGAGGGCCATGTCGGATTCGCCTATTTTTTTGACCTATGCCCAGACGGCGTTTGATCCGTTTGAGGAGCGGCCGTTCTGCGCGGTGGATAGCCTGGTCTTTGCGTGGTTGTCCTATTTGCGTTTGCCGGGTGATATGGCGGAACTGACGAACTGGCAGGGCCTAGACGTACGCGAGCTGCTGCGTGCCGAGTGCTACCGGGACATGATTGACGACTTGTGGGACCCAGAGGGGAGCAGGGCCTTGCTGGAGGCCGTGACGGCAAGTCCTCGCTACCGTGGCGTGCACGTTTGCGGCTATCGTGCCGTGAGCGATGTGGTGGCGACAGAGCAGTTTGCAGCCATGGCGTTTCGGTTTCCGGCGGGGTTTAGTTATCTTTCCTTCCGGGGGACCGACAGCACGATTGTGGGCTGGAAAGAGGACTTTAACATGGCGTTCCGATGCCCCGTGCCCTCCCAGGAATCTGCGGCGCGCTATGTGGACGAGGCGGCAGCCGCAATAGATGGGCCGCTTTTGTGCGGAGGTCATTCCAAGGGTGGAAACCTTGCGGTGTACGGTGCGGCGATGTGCTCCAACATCGCCCGTGAGCGAATCGAACGGGCGTATTCCCATGATGGCCCGGGCTTCGTCGAGGAGTTTCTGAACGGCGACGCCTTTGCCGATCTTTCCGGTCGAATCGACAAGACGCTACCTCGGTCGTCGATCTTTGGCATGATGTTCGAGACACAGGAGGACTATGCCATCGTTGAGAGTACCGAGTTCAGCCTGCTGCAGCACAATCCCTTTAGCTGGGTAGTTGATGGTCGCGACTTCGTGTACTGTGAGCGCCTGTCCGCCGGTGCTCGATACGTCGATGGCTCCATTCGCGAGATGCTGCTTGCAGTGTCGCCTGGCGAGCGCGAGCGTTTTGTAGATGCGTTGTTCTCCGTGTTTGAGGCAACGGGTGCTGAGCGGTTTGCGGATATCGCTGGGAATCTGCGCGAGAGCCTGCCCGTGATGCTCCAGGCTGCGCAAGGCTTTGACAAGGATACGCGACGCTTTGTCTCGCAGACCATCGCGGCAATCCTAAAATGTGCGCTGCTGCCCAAACGACCCCAGATCGACATGCCCGCTGCCGGCAAGAGTTTGGCGGAACAGCTCGAGGCTTGGCAGTCCGAGCTCCTGCGCTAGCCATTGGTGCAAAGCAACCTGTCCCCGATGCGCCGATCTTCGATGCGCCTGGGGCAGGCTCGACCGCTATACTGGTTCGTGCCGAAATCGATCTAGAACGGAATGCCGTATATGAAAATCAATCACGCGATTCTGCATATCCTGGACTTTGACTCTGCCGTCAACGTCATGAGCCAGCGCGAGCTCGATATCGAGAGTCGTACCGTGCGCAACTTCGTGACCACGCATCTGCGCCGCGCACGCACCTCGGCCGACAACAAACGCGCCACGTTTGCCGAGAACTCTGCGTTTGGTGGCGAGCTCAAGGGCTATTTCTTTGGCGAGCGCGAGTTCGTGGACCTGTCGCAGCAGATTGCGGAGTTTATCTCCTCCGAGCTCACCAAAGCCGAGAAAGCCGAGTCCACCGACGTGCTCGTGGCCGATTTTGACGACGACGAGGATGCCCGCTGGTTTGCCGTGATGCTGCTGGGCTCCAAGCAGGAAGTGGGCCGCGAGGAGGGGGAGGTGCGCAACGACATCGCGCGCCACTACGCCATCCTGCCGAACCCCTCGCAAAAGGTGCCGAGCTATGCCATCGTGCGCGCGAGTACCATGGAGATCGGCTACGTGGACAAGAAGCGCAAGATTGCCGGCGAGGACCGTATGCTTATCCCTGATGGCTTGCTGCAGTGCGACACGGGCGTATCGGGCAAGGAGGTCATCGACACCGTGACGCGTGTGGTCGAGGAAGTCGCCGAGGAGCACGGTGCCAACACGGCCGTAGCGCTCGCCAAGGTTAAGGCTGCGGTTGCCGAGAAGGTTGAGGATGACGAGGAGCTGCCGCCTTGGGATATCGTCGACGAGGTCTTTGAGGACGAACCGGTTATCAAGGAGA
>CABUMU010000134.1 GCA_902492855.1 uncultured Collinsella sp.
CTGGGGCCCGTCCCCTTTAATATTTATAAATATACAGGTCAGCGAGGTGCTAGCGATGTGCCAGCGGATGCGCCGCCAGATAGACCTCGGTCAGTTGCGTGCGGTCGACATGCGTGTAGACCTGCGTGGTCGAAATATCGGCATGGCCCAAAATCTCCTGAAGCACACGCAGGTCGGCACCGCCCGCGAGCATGTGGGTGGCAAAGGAGTGGCGCAGGGTGTGGGGATGGAGCCCAACCAGCCCCACCTGGCGCCCATACCGCTCGCATATCGCATGCACGGCCTGGCGCGACAGGCGACGTCCGTTCTTATTTAAAAAGACCGCCGAGGTCTCCGTCCCGTGAGCATGCGCGGCCAGGAGCGTGCGCCCGTCACCTATATAGTGTGTCAAGGCGCGAGCCGCGCTTCCCACCAACGGGGCCAGACGCTCCTTGGAGCCCTTACCGCGCACCAGGACAAACCCGTCATCAATATGGATATCGCCCACATCGAGCCCAACCAGCTCACTCACGCGCAAGCCGCATCCGTAGAGCACTTCCAAGATGGCATGATCGCGCAGTCCCATCTCGCCCTCGGGAAAGTCTTGATCGAGCAGTGCCGAGACATCCTCCACCGAAAGGTATTCCGGCAGGCGATCTGCCTTTTTGGGCAGGCGCAACGCCGCCGTCGGGTTTTGGGCCACGGCCCCATCGCGCACCAAAAAGGCATGCAGGCCCTTCACGGCAGCAAGCGCGCGCTCCACCGAGGCGTCGGAATAGCCTCCGTCGCGGCGATCGGCAACAAAGCCCTCCACGACCTGACGGGTCACCTCTTCAAAAGACGCAATGTCAGCCCGCTCCAGATAGGCGCAGTACGTCGTCAGGTCACGACGATAGGCCGCAATCGTGTTGCGCGCCAAGCCACGCTCGACCGCGAGGTAATCGAGATACTCCCCCGCCGCCGCGGCGAGCGACGAGGGAGTAGCTTCGGTATGTTCCTTATTCGCCGGCACCCTTAGTCCGTAGCGAGGTTCTTGGGCGTCACCTGCAGACGGTCGACACCCTCGTGCTGGCCGATCGAGGCGCGCACGAACTCGCGGAACAGCGGCTGCGGGTTGGTCGGACGGCTCTTGAACTCGGGATGAGCCTGGGTGGCCACATACCACGGATGTACGTCGCGCGGCAGCTCGACCATCTCGACCAGACGCTCGTCGGGCGAAAGACCCGAGATAACCAGACCGGCGTCCTCGAGCTGGTCACGGAAGGCGTTGTTGAACTCAAAACGGTGACGGTGACGCTCGTAGACGAGCTCCTCGCCGTATGCCTCGCGCGCGAGGGTATCGGCGGCGAGCTTGCACGGATAGGCGCCCAGGCGCATGGTGCCGCCCTTCTCGGTCACGTCCTCCTGCGAGCTCATCAGGTCGATGACACTATACGGGCCGTCCGGATCGAACTCGGAAGAGCTGGCGCCGGCAAGGCCGACCACGTTGCGGGCGAACTCGCACACGGCTACCTGCATACCCAGGCAAATGCCCAGATACGGAATCTTGTGCTCGCGGGCGAACTCGGCCGCGAGGATCTTGCCCTCCAGGGCGCGCTTGCCAAAGCCGCCAGGGACCAAGATGCCCGAGGCGTCACCCAGGACCTCGGAGACGTTCTGCTCGTCGAGGCTCTCGCCATCGACCAGCTGCACGTCAACGTGGCGATCGTAGAACACGCCCGCGTGGTGCAGGGCCTCGATAACCGACAGGTAGGCATCGGGCAGCTGCGTGTACTTGCCCACGACGGCGATCTTCACCTTGTCGGCGTGATGGTTGGCATGGTTCTGCTTGCGCAGGAACTCGTTCCACTCGCTCATGTCGCGCTCACGCGGGTCCAGACCCAGGCGCTCGCAAATGCGCAGGTCAAAGTCCTGCTCGGCAAGCAACTGCGGAACATCGTAGATGCTCGCGCAGTCCTCGTTGGTAAAGACACAGTCGGTGTCGTCGTCGCAGAAGCTTGCGATCTTGCCGCGGATGGCATCGTCGATATGGTGGTCGGAGCGCAGAACGATAATATCGGGCTGGATACCAAAGCTGCGGAGCTCCTTAACGGAGTGCTGCGTCGGCTTGGTCTTGACCTCGTGGGCGGCGGCGATATAGGGAACGAGCGACACGTGGATGTAGCAGACGTTCTCGGGGCCGGCCTCCTTGCGATACTGGCGAATGGCCTCGACAAACGGCTGCGACTCAATGTCGCCGATAGTGCCGCCCAGCTCAGTGATGACCACGTCGGAGCCGGTCTGCTCCTCAATACGACGGAACTTTTCCTTAATGGCGTTCGTGACGTGCGGAATCACCTGTACGGTGCCGCCCAAAAAGTCACCGCGACGTTCACGGGCGATCAGGCTCTTATAGATGGCACCAGTCGTAAAGTTGGAATCGCGGGTTAGGTTCTCGTCAATAAAGCGCTCGTAGTGGCCCAGGTCCAGATCGGACTCGTAGCCGTCCTCGGTCACAAAGACCTCGCCATGCTGGAACGGGCTCATGGTGCCGGGGTCGACGTTCAGATACGGGTCGGCCTTTTGCATCGTTACCTTGTAGCCGCGCGACTTGAGCAGACGGCCCAGCGAGGCCGCGGTAATACCCTTGCCCAGAGACGAAACCACGCCGCCGGTCACGAACACATGCTTGGTCATATTGAGTTACCTGCGCTTCCCGTAGAAGTTGTCCATACACATCTTACGGGTCTTCATTGTAATACTCGCGACGCGCGCCGCACGCATTTTTTCTTACGCGCAATCGCATTTCTCCATCTCGAAACAAAACGCCGTCCGGTTGCCCAGGCGGCGTCGTTTCCACTATGAATGCACGCTGTTATCGATCGGCGACTTCGTCCTTGATCAAGTCCTGCACGAGCATACCGGCACGGATGCCCTCTAGATACCATTCGCCACGCTCCGTGAGACAAATACCATTTGCGAGCTGGCCGCCGTCGTCGCTGTAGCGCGAGACGACCTCGATGATGTCTTCGGATTCCAAGCGTTCAATTGCCGCGCGGGCGCGATACGGAGACACCCCCACACGCTCGGCAAGCGTCTTGCGCGAAAAGCCATAAAATCCGCCGTTGTCTTCGGACAGCTGTGCGATCTCCATCAGCACCTGCACCTCGACACGCTTCATATCGTTGACACTCGCACGACCCTTGCCAGCCATGGCAGCCTCCTCAAACCGAGCACGGGCATCACCTGCACCGTGCGCGACCGGCACACCCCATGATGGCCGGCAACATCCATCATGCGGCATCCCCGCAAAAGGATGAAACAGTTAGGGTTATTGTATACCGCCCAAATCGCTTATAGGCAGGTAAACGGGCTATTTTTAGGTTAAACGGTAGCTTTGTTGATAAAAGGGGCACACCGAATGCATACCCGATGCGCCCCTTTCAGACCAATTAATCCAGGCTTAGCGGTGGAAGAAACCACGGCGCTCGAACTTGGGCTCGCAGCACACGTTGATGCCCAGCTTGCGCAACACCGTCTCGTCCGTCGGCGAGATGATCACGCTAAAGAAGGCATCGCAGCCGCGCAGCTGCTCCAGGCCCGAAAGGACGCGGGCCGCCGTCTCGCTCGTTGCCGAGGTGATCGAGAGCGCCATAAGCGTCTCGTCGGTGTGCAGGCGCGGGTTCTTGCTACCCAGGAAATGCGTCTTGAGCTTGCTGATAGGCTCGATCGCCTCATCGCTAATGACCTCGAGCTCAAGGTCAACGCCCGAGACATGCTTAAGTGCGTTCATGATGAGCGAGCTCGCGGCGCCCAGGCGCGTGGAAGTCTTGCCGGTCACCACGGAGCCATCGGGCATGACCATGGCGCCTACGGGGCCACCCGTCAGCTGCTCCCTGGTAAGGGCGGCCGAGCGTGCCGGCGAGTAGTTCTTGTCGATACCGGCCTTCTTCATAATGATCTTGAGACGGTCGACTTGCTCATCGCCCACGCCGGTACGGCGCACATTTTCGACCGCGGTAAAGTAGCGGCGGACGATCTCCATCTTGGAAGCGTCGCGGCAGGCATCGTCATCGGTAATAGCAAAACCGACCATATTGACGCCCATGTCCGTGGGGCTCTGGTAGGGGCTCTTGCCCAGGATCTTTTCCATCAGAGCACGGACCACCGGGAAAGCCTCGACGTCACGGTTGTAGTTGACCGTGGTCTTGTTGTAGGCCTCCAAGTGGAAGGAGTCGATGATATTGGCATCGTCGAGGTCGGCCGTGGCCGCCTCGTAGGCGATGTTGACCGGATGCGTGAGGGGAAGGTTCCAGACCGGGAAGGTCTCGAACTTGGCGTAGCCGGCGGCGGTGCCGTGTTTGTGCTCGTGATAAAGCTGCGACAGGCAGGTGGCGAGCTTACCCGAGCCAGGACCCGGCGCGGTGACCACGACGAGCGGACGGGTGGTCTCGACAAACTCGTTCTTGCCGTAGCCGTCGTCGGACACGATCAGATCGACGTCGTGGGGATAGCCCTCGATGGGATAGTGCAGCTTGGCGGGAATGCCGAGCGCGTTCAGGCGATTGCGGAAGACATCGGCGGCGGGCTGGCCGGCGTACTGGGTGATAACCACGGCCGCGACAGCAAAACCGTTGCCGCGGAACAGGTCGACCAGGCGCAAGACGTCCTCGTCATAGGTAATGCCCAGGTCGCCACGGGCCTTATTCTTCTCGATGTGGTTCGCGTTGATCGCGATGATGACCTCAACGTCGTCGGCTATGCTCTTGAGCATGCGAAACTTGCTGTCCGGCTCAAAACCCGGCAGCACGCGGCAAGCGTGATAGTCATCAAACAGCTTGCCGCCAAACTCCAAATAGAGTTTGCCGCCAAACTGCGAGATGCGCTCCTTAATATGAGCGGCCTGCAGCTCGATATACTTCGCGTTGTCGAAACCCTGGCGCATGTATGGCTCCCGTCCCGTTCCCATTTAATGTTCTAGGCGATTATAACGGAGCAGACCCTCCCCAACCGACGAGGCCGGGGCAGCTAATTTGGGACGGGGCTTTTTTGACTACCCCCACATAAAG
>CABUMU010000135.1 GCA_902492855.1 uncultured Collinsella sp.
AAGCGGCGAGGACGTCGGCGTGATAACCCCGCAGGCCTTGCGCCGACGGGAAGGAACCTACTTCACGACCAAGATGTCGCAGTCGGTGTTGCGCAGCAGGAACGTCGAAATCGAGCCCAGTAGCGCGTACTTAATTGAGGACAGGCCGCGGGCGCCGCAGAGCACCAGATCGGGCTTGACCACGTCGAGCATCTCATCCTTGAGCGTCTCACGAATGCGGCCGGTACGAATCATGACCTCGACCTCGGGAATATCGGGATTGGCCTTGGCCTCTTCGAGCTGCTTGGCAATGGAGTTCTTAAATGCCTCCTCTAGGCCGTTGACCAGGTCGACCGGATAGGAACCGGCGCTCTCGAGCGCCGTGGAATCGATAACGTGGCCGATGATTAGCTTGGCGCCGTTGTTCGCGGCGACCTTAATGGCGCGTGCGAGCACAAAATCCTGCTGCTCAGTACCGTCGAGTGAAACAAATACCTTGGTGTAGCCCTCGTTCATGGTTTCCTCCTTGGTCTATCGCACGGGCGCGGGGCTCGTGCATCGGGCGGGCGCGGGCGCGTTGGCCGCCGGACACTTTATCTTGTTGCAGTTATACCCAAGGATTTGGGTTTGACCGCTCGCAATTCTGTGAACGGGCGAGTTTTTTGGTAAGGGTAGGCGCAGGCGCGCCGCTAACGGTTGATAATGGGACATCGCCCGCACCGTCCGCAGAACAATATCGGCGGGTGTCTAACGAGGGGGTCCCTTTGGATATTATCGAGCTTCTAAAATCTGCCTTCATGGGCCTGGTCGAGGGCATCACCGAATGGCTGCCTGTTTCGTCGACCGGTCACATGATCTTGGTGGACGAGTTCGTCAAGATGAACGTGAGCGAGACGTTCTGGAATATGTTCCTGGTCGTGATTCAGCTCGGCGCCATTCTGGCCGTCTGTGTGCTGTTCTTCCATGAGCTCAATCCGTTCTCGCCCAGCAAGGGCAAGGAGGGCCGTCGCGACACCTGGGTGCTGTGGGGCAAGATTGTGCTCGGCTGCATTCCTGCGGCGGCGATCGGTCTGCCGCTCAACGACTGGATGGAGGAGCATTTCTACAATGCTCCCGTCGTGGCGCTGGCGCTCATCGTGTACGGCGTGCTGTTTATCGTGATCGAGAACTGGCGCGCGAGCAAGCGCGAGGAAATGGCCGTTGCCGGTTCGTTTGGTTCGCGTGCTGTGGTGTCGGGTGGACGTCCCGCCGGTGCGCACTTTGCGGCGCCCGCCGGGGCTACCGCTGAGGATGAGCGCGATGACGAGGATCTGGACTTTGGTTCCATCACCACGCTCGAGGACCTGAGTTGGAAGACCGCACTGGGCATCGGATGCTTCCAGGTGCTCTCGCTGATTCCGGGCACGTCGCGCTCCGGTTCCACCATCATCGGCGGCCTGCTTTTGGGCTGCACGCGTTCGGTGGCGTCCAAGTTTACGTTCTTCCTGGCCATCCCCGTCATGTTTGGCGCGAGTGCGCTCAAGCTGGTCAAGTATTTCATCAAGGGCGGTACGTTCGGTGCCAACGAGGTCGCCATCTTGGGCGTGGGCTGCGTTGTGGCCTTTGTGGTTTCGCTCATCGCTATCAAGTGGCTCATGGGTTTCGTCCGCCGTCACGACTTCAAGTGCTTCGGCGTCTACCGCATCATTCTGGGCATCGTGGTGCTTGCGTACTTCTTCGTCTTGGAGCCGATGCTCGGCCTCTAACTTAGTCGACGCTGCGCGGCGGCCAGGGCGACAACTTGTCATTCAAAGGGGGTGGCATGACCAAAAGGTCTATGCCGCCCCCTTTTCATGCCAATTTGTTCGCCCTGACCGTCGCTCGCTGCTGCTGCCATGACATCGGCGGTTTCGTGATTGTCAATAGATTGGTGCAGACTAACCTGACCCCATTGCACCAAATCCGCTGGGGCGAGCCTGACGGTGACGCACGGAGTCGTGGTGTGATTTGCGTCGGTGTCCGCGCGGCTCGGTATACTGGTACGGCTCAAACTATGGCGCTGCCCGCAGGCGCGCCGTCCGTCAGATGAGGAGTCGCCCATGACCCAGCCCCTGCCCTGGGAAAAGAACACTGCTGCGCCCGTGCCGCCCGCGCCGGAACCCGTGCCGCTCGATGCGTACACCGCCCCCGCCGCGCCGGAGCCCGAGCTCGTTCCGCTCGACATCTACGACGCCCCGGCTCCGACGCCCAAACCCGCCAAGCCGCTCGTCGATATCGATAGCCTGAATCCCGCCCAGCGCGAGGCGGTCTTGACCACCGAGGGTCCGTTGCTGGTGCTCGCCGGCGCCGGTTCGGGTAAGACTCGCGTCTTGACCTTCCGAATCGCACATATGCTCAGCGACCTGGGTGTTAAGCCTTGGCAGGTTCTTGCCATCACGTTTACCAACAAGGCCGCGGCCGAGATGCGTGAGCGTCTGGCAGCGCTCATCCCCAGTGGCACCCGCGGCATGTGGGTGTGCACCTTCCATGCCATGTGCGTGCGTATGCTGCGCGAGGACGCCGACCTGCTGGGCTACACCGGGCAGTTCACGATCTACGACGATGACGACTCAAAGCGCATGGTGCGCGACATTATGCAGGCGCTCGGCATCGAGCAAAAGCAGTTCCCCATCAACATGATCCGCAGCAAGATCAGCTCGGCTAAAAACGCCATGATCGGGCCCGAGGACATGCTCAAATCCGCCGACAGCCCCAACGACAAAAAGGCCGCGCAGGTCTACCTGGAGCTGGAACGCCGCCTGCGCGCCGCCAACGCGATGGACTTCGACGACCTGCTCGTGCGCACGCTCGAGCTGCTGCGCACCCGCCCCGAGGTGCTCGACAAGTACCAAGAGCGCTTCCGCTACATTAGCGTCGACGAGTATCAGGACACCAACCACGTCCAGTACGAGATCGCCAACCTGCTGGCCGCCAAGTACCAAAACCTCATGGTCGTGGGCGATGACGATCAGTCCATTTATAGCTGGCGTGGCGCCGACATCACCAATATCCTGGACTTTGAGAAGGACTTTAAAGACTGCAAGACCGTCAAGCTGGAGCAGAACTATCGCTCTACGGGCCATATCCTGAGCGCCGCCAACGCCGTGGTGCGCCACAACTCGCAACGCAAGGACAAGCGCCTGTTTACGGCCGAGGGCGACGGCGAGAAGATTCAGGCCTTCCAGGCAAGCGATGAGCGCGACGAGGGCCGCTGGATTGCCGGCGAGATCGAGAAGCTGCATGCCAAAGGCACGAGCTACGACGATATCGCCGTGTTCTACCGCACCAACGCCCAGTCGCGTATCCTCGAAGATATGTTCCTGCGCGCGGGCGTGCCCTACAAGATCGTGGGTGGCACGCGATTCTTCGACCGTGCCGAGATCCGCGACGTCATGGCCTACCTCAAGATGATTGTGAACCCGGCAGATGAGATGAGCGTCAAGCGCGTCATCAACACGCCGCGCCGCGGCATCGGCTCCACCTCGATACAAAAGATCGAGCAGCTGGCGCGCGACAATCGCTGCTCGTTCTTCCAGGCCTGCGAGATCGCAACAGCCGAGACAGGCATGTTTAGCGCCAAGGTGCGTAACGGCCTGTCGAGCTTTGTGTCGCTGGTGCGCGAGGGTCGCCGCATGGACGGCGAGCTCAAGGACGTCGTCGAGATGATTGTCGATAAGACGGGCCTGCTGCAGGCTTTCCGCGCCGAGGGCACCATGGAGTCCGAGAGCCGCGCCGAGAACATCCAGGAATTCCTGGGCGTTGCCGCCGAATTTGAGGAGACGCACGAGGATATCGAAGGCACGCTCGAGAGCTTGGAAGAGCTGCGCGCAGCCGGTGTTGCCGATGTGCCTGCCAGCGCCGAGCCCGAGCCTGTTGTGGTGAGCGCGCCCGCGCCCAAGCCGGGGCCGTCTACGCCCGTGTCTTCGTTTGAGGCGCTCGTTGGCGCGCGTGATGCCGCGGGTTCCAATCCGCTCGATAGCCTGGCGGCCCCGGCGCTCTCGCCGCAGGATGCCCTGGCTGCCGCCATCGCGGGCAACGCGTATGCCGCGCCGACTGAGCTGCCGGCGGGCGCCGTGCATGCCGACGAGATCGAGCGCACCTACGGTCCGCTCACCTGTAAGGCGCTGCCGGCACTCATGGAGTGGCTGGCCCTGCGCTCCGACTTGGATTCCCTGGCCGGCGAGACGCATGCCATTACCATGATGACCATCCACTCCGCCAAGGGCCTGGAGTTCCCGGCGGTGTTCGTGGCCGGCATGGAGGAGGGTATCTTCCCGCACGTGCACGACTTTGGCGGTAGTGACGATCCGGGCAAGCTCGAGGAGGAGCGCCGCTTGGCCTACGTCGCCATCACGCGTGCTCGCAAGCGCCTGTTCCTGACCTATGCGGCCACGCGTCGCACCTACGGCTCGACCTCTGCCAATCCGCGCTCGCGCTTCCTCAACGAGATTCCGTTTGAGGACATCGAGTTTAGCGGTATCGGTTCTGCCGGTTTTGAGGGCACGGGCTGGGAGAAGCGCGGCGACCGTCACGGCACGTTTGGCTCGGGTATGGGCTCGGACATGTATGGCGGCAAGGTGTTTGGCTCGCATACGCGCTCGACCGGCGGCTCTGGATCGCGTAGCGGATCGAGCTTCGATGACTTCTTTGGCGGCAGCACTTATGGCACCGAGCGCCATCGTGGGGTTTCGCCCGACGCCGGCCGTGTTGCCTCGACCTTTGGCTCGGGCGCGCCGCGAGCCAAAAAGCCGTCATCTAAAGTGTCGCCGACAGTGGAGCGCAAGGTCGATCGCGCCAGCGCGTCGCAGGACTTTGCCGCAGGCGATACCGTGAGCCACAAGACCTTTGGCACGGGTACCGTGATCTCGGTCGTCGGAGACATGATCGAGGTTCAATTCGAAAAGACCGGCCAGACCAAAAAGCTAATGAAAGGTTTTGCACCGATCGTCAAGCTGTCGTGATCCCGGCGGACCTGGGCGGGCGTAT
>CABUMU010000136.1 GCA_902492855.1 uncultured Collinsella sp.
TCTGGTTTCGCTCTCCAATCCGGACTGGGACGTGTTATTCGATATCTTCCACCGCCGTCGCGTGCATCCGCTCTCGTTTTTGCAGAGCCGCACGTTTATGGATATCTTTCGTGACGTGTGCCTGGCCGAGTATCCCTACACGCCCTTTGCCGATGCATTCCACACCATGCGCTCCATGTTGCTGCCCGTGCTCTACCTGTTGGGCAGCGAGGTGCCGGTGGCCGATATGTACCATGCCATCTCGACCGGCTACGGTGGCCTGCTCGCCTGCCTGGGCTCAAGCGTTCACCATGCGCCGGCTCTGCTGACCGAGCATGGCATCTATACCCGCGAGCGCGAGGAAGAGATCATTCGCGCCGATTGGGTGGTGCCGTCGTTTAAGGACCGCTGGATCCGCTTTTTCTACCTGCTTTCGGAGGAGATCTACCGCCGCGCCTTCCGCGTGACGAGTTTGTTCCATAACGCCCGCAAGACGCAGATTGATATGGGCTGCGATGCGGACAAATGCCTGGTCATCCCCAACGGCATCCAGTTCGATCGCTTTAAGGATATTCCCTTAAAGACCGATGACGGCTGGGTGGATATTGGCGCGGTGGTGCGCCTTGCGCCCATCAAGGATGTCAAGACCATGATCTATGCCTTCTTTGAGCTGCACGAGCGCCTGCCCAAGGTGCGCCTGCACATCATGGGCGGCGTGGACGACGAGGAGTACGGCGCCGAGTGCCACGCGCTGGTCGAAACCCTGGGCGTGCGCGACCTGATCTTTACCGGCCGCGTCAACGTGGTCGAGTACATGGAAAAGCTCGACTTTACCATTTTGACGAGCATCTCCGAGGGCCAGCCGCTCAGCGTGCTGGAGTCGCTTGCAGCGCGCCGTCCCTGCGTGACGACCGAGGTGGGCTGCTGTCGCGAGCTTCTCGAAGGCGCCCCGGGCGACGACTTTGGCGTGGCGGGTTTTGTGACGCCGCCTATGTATCGCAAGGGCTTGGCCGATGCCATGGAACGCATGTGCACAAGCCGCGCTCGTCGCATTGAGATGGGGGAGCGCGGCCAGCGTCGCGTTGCCACGTACTTCTTGCACGAGCAGATGCTCGCCAACTATCGCGCGCTGTACGACGAGACGGCGCAAGCGTTTGACCTGCCCAGAGAGGGGGAGTAGCCGGTGGCCGGAATCGGTTTTGAGCTCAAGCGCCTGTTTAGGCGCAAGGGTCTGTTTGCCACGATGCGCGCCTATGGCTACGCTGGCATTGTGTGCACGGGCCCCATGCTGCTGGGCGTGCTGCTCCAGGTGGGTATCTTGGTGCTGTGCGGTCTGTGGGGTGTGGGCCGTGCCAACCAAGATCTGCTGGTGTGCATGGTGACCTATACGCTGCTGGCGTCGCTCACGCTCACGAGTTTTTTCTCTATGCCGGTCACGCGCTTTTTGGCCGATATGCTTTTTGCCGAGCGCGAGGATGAGATCCTGCCTTCGTTTTGGGGCTCCAACGCCATCATGCTCGTTGCGGGCACGGTGCTCTACGGCGTCTTTTTGCTGTTCTCGGGCGCCACGCTGCTGCAGGGGCTGCTGTGCCTGTGGCTGTTCAATATTATGATCGTCAACTGGAACGGCATGAGTTACCTCACGGCCATCAAGGATTACCGCGGTATCCTTTGCAGCTTTGCGGCTGCCATTGGCGTGGCGTGCCTGTGCGCCCTGGCCGCGCTGGCGCTGGGACTGCCGCCGGTCGAGGGCCTTTTGGCGTCAATTGCTCTGGGCTATGGCGTCATGCTCGCCTGGGACGTGGTACTGCTGTACCGGTTTTTTCCGCAGAGCGAACGCAGCCCCTGGCTGTATTTACGGTGGCTTGATTTGTTTATGCCGTTGGCGCTCACGGGCTTGTTTACCAACCTGGGCCTCTTTGCGCACTTGGTGATAATTTGGGCCGGTCCCATTGGCGTGCAGGTCAAGGGCTTGTTTTATGGTGCGCCCTACCACGATGTGCCGGCGCTTATCGCGTTTTTGACGATCCTGGTCACGTCCGTCAACTTTGTGGTCTCGGTCGAGGTCAATTTTTATCCGCGCTACCGCGACTACTACAGCCTGTTCAACGACGGTGGTGTGGTGGGCGACATTGTGGTGGCCGAGGAGGAAATGCTTGCCACGCTCAACCGAGAACTGCGGTTTTGTGCGCTCAAGCAACTGTTTGTGACGGCGGCGGTCATTTCGCTCGAGACCACGGTGCTGTCGGCCCTACCGTTGGGCTTTAACAACCTGATGCACGGGTATTTTCGCACGCTGTGCGTGGGCTACGGCCTGTATGCAGTGGGCAACACGATCCTGCTGATCTTGCTGTACTTTACCGACTACAAGGGGGCCGTGCTGGCCTCGGGCCTGTTTGCCGGTGTGGCCGGGCTGGCGACCGCCGTGTCGTTGCTTTTGCCGCAGCAGTTTTACGGCTTTGGCTTTTTGTTGGGTGCAGCGGTGTTTTTTATCGTGTCGCTGCTGCGGCTCGATACCTATACCGCCAACTTACCGTATCGTATCCTGAGCCAGCAGCCTATTGTGGCGACCGTCAAAACGGGTCGCTTTACACAGCTGGGCCGCTTGCTCGACCGTGCCGAGCAGCGCTATGAGGAAGGTCGCCATAAGGGTGAGCCACATGGCGCGTTTGAGCGCGCAGTAGTTCACGTGTATCGCAAGCATTGGGGAGGTTCTGATGACCGATAGGATGATGTCTCGTCGTCGCCTGTTTGAGGCGGCTGCCGGTGCGCTGTTGCTTTCGGGCTGCTCGGTGCAGGAAGACTCCTCGACCAAAAAGGTCAAAAAGCAGGACAAGATTAAAAAGGCCGAGGCCTCCGACCAGTCCAAGCACCTGCGCGATAAGGACGAGCTGTACGAGGTTTACGACGACTCGGGCATTGTGACCATGTACCTAACGGTCTCGCGCGGCAACAGCTCCGAGAACACGGACCACAGCTGGGCCGAGATCAGCACGTACTCGGTGTATGACTATGCCGACATGGGTGTGACGCGCTATCAGGTTATGGGCCTGCTGCAGCCGGGCGACGAAGAGGGCCCAGTTGCCGGCGAGGTTGGCTATGGCGAGGAAGCGCCCAATGCCACCGTGCAGGTGCGCGGCCAGACGTCGAGCTCCTACACGCAAAAGAATTACAAGGTGGAGCTCAAAAAAGGAAAAGGTACCTGGCGACAGCAGCGCGCGATTGCGCTCAACAAGCACATGGGCGAGGGTATGCGTTATCGCAACAAGATGGCCTACGATCTTATCCGCGGGATTCCCCAGATGATGGGCCTGCGCACGCAGTTTGTGCATCTGTGGGTGTGCGACCAGACCGAAAAGTCCAACGACACCTTTGAGGACTACGGCCTGTTTACGCAGGTGGAGCAGCTCAACAAGACGGCGCTTAAGGCGCACGGCTTGGATAAGAGCGGGCACCTGTACAAGGTGAACAGCTTTGATTTCCATCGCTACGAGGATACCATTAAGCTTGCTGACGACCCCGACTACAACCAGGCAAGCTTTGAGGGCATGCTCGAGATTAAGGGCGATTCGGACCACACCAAGCTCATCGAGATGCTCGATGCGCTCAACGACGAATCGCAAAAGATCGATGACGTGCTCGACACCTACTTTGATACCGAGAATCTGGTCTATTGGTTGGCGTTTCAGATCCTGACGGGCAACTGCGATACGCAGAACCGCAACTGCTATCTGTACAGCCCGCTTAACTCAAATACCTGGTACTTTTTAGATTGGGATAACGACGGCATGCTGCGTAAGCTGGAGCTTTCTCTTACCGGGTTTTCGGACTACGCGAGCTGGGAGCGCGGCGCAAGTAACTACTGGGGCAACGTGCTGTTTAACCGCGCGTTGCGCAGCAAGTCGTTCCGCAGCGAACTCGACCGTGCCGTCAAGGACTTGCGCTCGTATATGACCGAGGCACGCCTGAGCAAGATGATCAAGCACTACCGCGATGTGACTGAATCCCTGGTCTTTGCTTCGCCCGATATCGACAATCTGCCTGTCACCAAGGACCAATACGAGCGGATCGCCGCGGCGATTCCCTCCGAGATCGAGGAGAACTACAAGAGCTTTCGCGAGAGTTTTAAAAAGCCCATGCCGTTCTACATCGGCGTGCCGCAGATCGATAACGGTAAACTGCGCATTAACTGGGATGCGTCCTACGACTTTGAGGCGCGCGACATTCGCTACACCGTAGAACTTGCGCGCGACTATGCCATAAGCGATGTGGTCTTTAAGGCCGAGGACGTGCTGCTTCCCGAGGTGACCTGTGATGCGCCCGATACCGGCCAGTACTTTGTGCGCGTGCGTGCCACTAACTCCGACGGTTATACGCAAGATGCGTTTGAATATTACGTTACCGACGATGGCAAACAGTACGGCATGAAGTGTTTTTACGTGCAAGACGGCGGTAAGGTCGTGGAGGATACGTATGAGGAGGGCTAGCGCGCTGCTTGAGCGCTTGGCGGCCCCGCCTGTGCGTGCCACGCAGGAGCGTTACCGCCACGAGCTCAAATATCTCATTAACGAGGGCGAGCACGCTGCGCTTGCCTGTCGCATGGCGCCGGTGTTTAAGCTGGACAAGCATGCGCGGGCGGGCGGTTACACCATTCGCAGCCTGTACTTTGACGACTACTGCAACTCGGCCTACGAGGAAAAAGACACCGGCATTCTCATGCGCAAAAAGTATCGCGTTCGCATCTATAACGGCAGCGACAAGGTGATTAAGCTCGAGCGCAAAAAGAAGTACGGCAGCTGGATCTACAAGGAGGACGCGCCGCTCACGCGCGGCGAGTTTGAGCAGATTTTGGCTGGCGACTCCGGCTTTTTGCTAAG
>CABUMU010000137.1 GCA_902492855.1 uncultured Collinsella sp.
GTCGCCGTTAGAACTCAGCAAATTCGGGAGCGCCGACTTCGATCTCCTCGCGACCGGCCATAAGCTCGCGCATCTTGGCGCAAAACGACTCCTGCTCCCCCGCCTTAAACATCAAATGAATCGTCACGGCATCCGCGTAATCGGTATCCGAAACCTTGGCACCCGAATCCTGCGCCAAGCGAAGCACCTGCTCATACTGCGGATAGGCCACACGCACGTCAACAGGCACGACACTCGTCATCTCGACGATCTGCCCGGACTCCTGAGCCGCTGCCACCGCCGCCTGCGTCGCCGCGGTATAGGCGCGCACCAAGCCACCAGGCCCCAGCAGCGTGCCACCAAAATAGCGCGTTACCACGCAGCAAACATTTTTGAGCCCAGCACTGCGAAGCACCTCGAGCGTCGGCATGCCGCTGGTTCGACTCGGTTCACCGTTGTCGCTCTGACGCTCGCGTCCATCGACCAAAATCCAAGCGGGAACATTGTGTCGAGCATCGTAATGACGCTTGCGGACCATCTCGATAAAGATATTCGCCTCATCCTCAGACTCAATATGGACCAGCTGGGCAATAAACCGGCTCTTACGGTCCACAAACTCGCCCGAAGCCTCAATATTCGATTGCAGAGTAAAATAGCTGTCCAACAAAGCCCCTCAACAACAAGCAAAGCAACAAACAGCCTCAATAATACGGCAAAGGCCGTACCGTTTACCCCGGTAAATAGAACGGCGACACCGATGACCAGGCAAAAACAGCGAGACGGCGTCAGCTGAGTCGATTTGGCCCGAAAGAGGAGGGAGCACGCCTTATGACGGCGACCGACGAATGAGCGCCAAATCGGCCAGCTGACGCCGTCGAAGGCGAGAACCCGTCAGCGCGAGCAAGGTGCCTTGAAAGCTGAGGGCATTGACCTTATGGTCATGCCCGAAGGCTTGAAAGGCAGATTGCCGCGCTGACGGGTTCGCAGCGTCAACAAAGTGCTGAGTGGGCCTATAAGCCGGGTTCTGTCGTGAACGGTCATTTATCTTGTCTGCACGTTACCGTGCAGCTCCACGCACGCTACCCGAACGCGGACCGGGCCGGCCCATAGCGTTCCTATTCGCGCTTGCTCCGGATGGGGCTTGCCAAGCCGCCGTGTTGCCACGACGCTGGTGGTCTCTTACACCACCGTTTCAGCTTTTCCCTTTACGCCTTGCGGCGCAGGTGGGAGTCTTCTTTTCTGCGGCGCTTTCCGTCGGATCACTCCGCCCGGCCGTTAGCCGGCATCCCGCCCTCTGGAGCCCGGACTTTCCTCACGCGTGCTGCAAGCAGCACATCGCGCGACCGTCTGGCCCACTCAGCAGTGCAAGAGTGTAGCACACCGTCAGCATAGGCAGCGGCACAACACAAGCGCTCGACACGATAAACCAAGAACCATGTCATGCAGCACAATAGGAACGCCGATGGGCAACGTCGTCAGTCGAGACGCGACCGCGCTCCGCACCCCTCCGTCTACTCGGTGCGTTCCCGCCTCCTCCCCGAGGCGGGATGTCGGCGTTTTTTCATGCACCGACAACTCAATAGCAAGCGAATAGCCCAAGCAGCGTTACGCGCAGGCACTATCGAACATCTCGGCAGTAAATGCAAAAAGGGACCCGTCCATTACGGACGGATCCCTTAAAACAAGTGATCGTCAAACCGATTTACTCGGCGTCGGTCTCCTCGTCCTTCTTCTCGGAAGGCAGCGGGGTAACCTCGATCTCGACGCCCAGAGTCTCAGCAGCGGACTTCATGGACAGGGAGATACGACGACGGTCGAGGTCGATCTCCATGACCTTGACCTGAACCTTGTCGCCCACGTGGGTGACCTGAGAAGGCTGATCGACGTGCTTGTTGGCCATCTCGGAGATGTGCACCAGGCCCTCGATGCCCTCGCCCAGGTCGACGAAAGCGCCAAACGGGACAAGCTTGGTCACCGTGCCCTCGACGATAGCGCCGACGGGGTACTTCTTGACCAGTGCGCGCCACGGATCCTCGGTGGTCTGCTTGAGACCCAGGGAGATGCGCTCGCGGTTGAGATCGACGTCGAGAACCTCGACCTCGACCTCCTGGCCGACCTTGACAACCTCGGAAGGATGGTTGACGTGGTTCCAGGAGAGCTCGGAGATGTGGATGAGGCCGTCGATACCGCCGAGGTCGACGAAGGCGCCGAAGTCGACGATGGAGGAAACGGTGCCCTGGAGACGCATGCCAGACTTGAGCTTGGACAGGATCTCGGAGCGCTCGGCCTTACGGGACTCCTCGAGCACGACGCGACGGGAGAGGACGACGTTGTTGCGGTTGCGGTCCATCTCGATGACGCGGGCCTCGATGCGGGTGCCCATGTAGGAGGTGAGGTCCTTGACGCGACGGAGGTCGACGAGGGAAGCGGGCAGGAAGCCGCGCAGGCCGATGTCGAGGATCAGGCCGCCCTTGACAACCTCGATAACCTCGCCCTCGACGTTCTCGCCGGAGTTGAACTTCTCCTCGATGCGGTTCCAAGCACGCTCGTACTCGGCACGCTTCTTGGACAGGACCAGACGACCGTCCTTGTCCTCCTTCTGGAGAACCAGGGCCTCGATGGGATCACCGAGTGCAACGATGTCTGCAGGGTTAGCGTCCTTGCGGATGGACAGCTCGCGGACCGGGATAACGCCCTCGGACTTGAATCCGATGTCAACGAGCACCTCGTCATGCTCGATCTTAACGACAGTGCCGTTAACGAGATCGCCCTCATCAAAGTCGGTAATCGTACCGTCGATGAGGTTGTTCATCTCCTCCTCGTTGACATCGTCAAGAGAGAAAATGGACGAGTTCTGAATCTCACTCAAAGGTGGACCCCTTTCGAACTACGGGGCCCCGATTGCTAGGACCTACAGATGGGTGCGACAAGCACACAACGTTTAGGAACACTCGGGAGCCGACAGATACTGATGTGACGCTTATGCAATCACGTCCGTATAGATTACGGGGAAATCGCTTCGATTTCAAGCGTGAACTGCGATTTTTTACTCGTATGGAGACTTTTTCGCAATCTTGTGAACGACTGTCTCCACGAGTTGACGATGAGCAGCTAGGCACACTGCTTTGGGGTAAAGTATCCCAGACATACGATTCTGGAACGATTTTTCGAGAAAGGTGCCCGCGTGCTCAAAGCAGTCGTTTTCGATATGGACGAGACGCTTCTTAGCATCAACCTCAACGCGTTCATCCTTCGCTATTTTAAGGATGTCTCTTCGATGCTCGCGGATATCGGACGTCGCAGCCGCGGGGGCACGATGGCGCGCCTCGGCACCATCCTGGTCGACCTCAACGCCAATCGCCGCAGCAGCACGGACAATCGCACCAATCTTGAGTTTTACCAGACCGAGGTCGAGCGCCGGTGCGGCATTTGCCTCTCGGACCCACTTATCTACGAGGCGTTTACCTACTACGATCACGAAGTTCTGCCGTACAAGAACGATGACATGATCAACGCAAAAGCCGTGCCGGGTGCGCACGCCGCGCTTCAAGCCGTACAGGACGCGGGGCTGCGCTGCGCGCTCTTCACCAACCCCAGCTTTCCCCAAGGGGCCATCGAGTGCCGCATGGGCTGGGGCGAGCTGACAGACGCGCCCTTCGAGCTCGTAACGCACATGGGCAACGCCACGCGCTGCAAGCCCGATGCCACATATTATCTAGAGCAGCTGCAGGTCATGGGGCTCGAGCCGCACGAGGTCCTTATGGTGGGCAACGATCCCAAGCGCGATTTCCCCAGCCCCGCCTGCGGCATTCAAACCGCCTATGTGGGCCAAGGAAAGCCCGGCCGAGCCACCTGGCGTGGAACCATGGAAGACTTCGCCCGCGACTTTAACGCCGTAGTAGAAGCCTTCTACGAGCACCAAATAGCCGACGAACTAAGCTAGTCCCCAAATCAGGAATGGGGCGCACGTTTGCCCCACGCTTCGTTACGTGGGCAACGGCTTGAGGACAAGATGCGATGCCCCAGTGTCCTAGGCCGTGATCATTTTGACGCGTTCGCCGATTTTGGAGTCGCGCCTGTCGGAAATAACAGTAAAGCCCTCCAGGTCGCACACCTTTACATTTGAAAACACGTGGAACTTGGAGCTATCGGCGAGTACGTAACTCGCCTGGGAATTCTGCATCACGATACGTTTTTTGATAGCCTCGGGATAACCTGGCGTCATGATACCGCGGTCCTCGTCCACCGCGTTGACACCTATAAACGCCCGGTCAAAGTACAGCTCGCGCAGCGCGCTCTCAACCATAGGACCGGTGAGCGAGCAGGTAACGGGGTTGAAGTCGCCGCCAATTACCACCACCTTAGCAGCAAGCTCGCCCGTAAACCGACATGCATAGCCGTTGGTGGTGTAGATAGTCACCGGCTTGTCGACGAGCAGGCTCAGGAGCGCCGTCGCGGGGGTACCGGAGTCGACAGCGAGATGAGACCGTCACGCCCGAAGACCCCGCTTTCGCCGCCGAGGAGCGCGCGGCACACGTGGCCCATGAGGAGCGGCTCGAGCATATCGAGGGGCTCCTTCCCAAGAAGGGAAACGGCCCTGCGGGACGACACGGCGAAAACCATCGTTGATTCCGGCAAGAGACGCCGTTTCTCTGGTAGCTTCATCTTCAACCAAGACCGACAATGCCGGCCAGGCACTCAACCCAAAAGGAGACAGCATGCCCAACGAGCTCAGCTATGAGGTCAGCCTCGAGCGCAGCAACCAGATCCGCGCC
>CABUMU010000138.1 GCA_902492855.1 uncultured Collinsella sp.
GCTCGGACTTGAGTTCCGAGCGGGCCCCTGCTGTTAGCTTGTGGCACTGAGTAGTTTAGGCCTCGTCGACGACCTTGAGGCCGCGCGTGTGGTCGATCTCGTTGAGGAGGTTAACGCGACGCTCGTGACGACCGCCCTCAAACTCGGCGTCGAGCCACTCGTCGACAATCATCTTGGCGAGCTCGGAGCCCACGACGCGGGCGCCAAAGGCGAGCACGTTGGTGTTGTTGTGCATACGGGAGAGCTTGGCGCTGAAGGGCTCGGAGCATACAACGGCGCGAACACCTTCGACCTTGTTGGCGGCCAGGCTGATGCCGACGCCGGTACCGCAGATCAGGATACCCAGGTCGACGTCACCGTTGGCCACGGCCTTACCCACCTTGTAGCCGGCGATGGGGTAATCGAAGCTCTCGGAGGTGTCGGTGCCAAAGTTCACGACCTCGCAGCCGCGCTCCTTCAGGTGCTCGGAGATGATGTTCTTGAGCTCGACGGCGGCGTGGTCGTTACCGATACCAATCTTCATGAGTGGTTCCTCTCTGGTCCGTGCGGCGGAATTGCTAAAGGTTTTACCGCGTTCGACTGCATGATAGCGCGACTTTTGTGTAAACGCTCGGGCGTTTTTTGGTCAAACGCTTTAGCATGCAACAAGACTAGTTTTTCATGTATTAATGCTGTCAGTTTGCGCTTGAACGCCGTCCGCCGGAACTTGGGTTGCGGTTTTTGATGCATTGTTATCAAATAAAAGAGCTAACTATTATCGAGAGCCCAGCCCTTTATACAAGTAGGAGATACCTATGCCTGCCGATTCCCTTCGTGATACCGCGTTTTGCGATGTTTTGAACCGCGAGCTTGTCTGTGCGCTCGGCTGCACCGAGCCCATTGCCGTTGCCTATGCAGCGGCGCTGGCGAGCCAGACGCTCGGTTGCGAACCCGATCATATGGACGTTGCCTGCTCGGGCAACATCATCAAGAACGTTAAGAGCGTGACCGTGCCCAACTCGGGCGGCATGCACGGTATTGAAGCGGCGGCCGTGCTGGGTGCCGTGGGCGGTGACGCCAAGAGCGCACTCGAGGTGCTCGAGAGCGTTAACGACGAAGACCGTGCTCGCGTGTCCGAGCTTCTCGCCGATGCCGGTTACTGCGATGTGTCGCTTGTCGAGGGTGTGCCCAACCTCTACATCAAGGTGACTGCGACGGCCGGGGGCCATACCGCGGTCGTCGAGATTACCGATCACCACACTAATGTCACGTGCCATACGCTCGACGGTATTCCGGTATGCGGCAAGTCGGCGGGGGAGTGTGCCGCCTGCGCCGAGCGCGTCGTGGCCGAGCGTGCGGCAGATAACGCCGATACCCCTATGAGCATTGAGTCCATCATCGACTTTATCGAGGACGGTGACATTGAGGACGCCCGCGCTGCCGTTGAGCGTCAGATTGAGCTGAACGGTGCGATCAGTGCCGAGGGCCTGGCGCACGCTTGGGGCGCCGAGGTGGGCCGTACGCTGCTGGGCGCTCGTGCCGATGACGTCGCCTGCCGTGCCCGTGCCCGTGCGGCCGCCGGGTCCGATGCCCGCATGAACGGCTGCGCGCTGCCGGTCGCCATCGTGTGCGGCTCGGGCAATCAGGGCATTACCTGTGCCTTGCCCGTTATGGAGTATGCCGAGTATTTGCGCTGCGACCATGATCGCCTGGTGCGCGCCGTGATGCTGTCTGATCTGATCGCCGTGCATATCAAGAGCTATATTGGTGCGCTCTCGGCGTTTTGCGGTGCTATTTGCGCCGCATGCGGTGCCGGTGCCGCGATTACCTGGCTGTGTGGTGGCACGCGCGAGCAGATTGGCGCGACGGTTTCGAACACGCTCGGTAACGTGGGCGGCATCGTGTGCGATGGCGCCAAGGCAAGCTGTGCCGCCAAGATTTCCGCTGCCGTTGATGCGGCGATTCTGGGCCACGATATGGCCATGCAGGGCCGCGGCTTCCGTGCCGGAGAGGGCCTGATTCAGGATACGGTGGAAGAGACGATCGCCAGCATGGGCTATGTGGGCCGCGTTGGCATGAAGGATACCGACGTCGAGATCCTCAACATCATGATCGGCAAGACCATCGTCGACTGCTAGGGGCTCTGGGGCACTGCATCTTGTTGTTGAAACTATCGCGCTTGTGGCCGTAAAGCACCTGCCTGCATTGCGGACAGCGAGGATCTCGCGGTATGTCACCAGGTCGTTCTCGCGCTTGATGCGCTCGAGGACGGTTGCGACAACAAGCGCCGCTATCGCCGGCAGGAACGCCGCAGCCGCGGCGACGCCGGCGCCCCAGGTGCCCTCCATCCAGTTAAACGCCGGCGACAGTATCAGTGCGAACGCCACCGCCAGCAACGCGAGCATCAGCACGGCCACCCATAGCATCCGCGTTCCCATGCGCTTGCGATCTCTTTCGACTGCCTCTTCCATAACGGTCACGTCTCCCTTCACGAGCGTGTCTATGGAGGTGCCGAATAGGATGCTCAGCATGAGCAGACTCTGGACGTCCGGATACGTCTTGTCCCGCTCCCAGTTCGAGATCGTCTGACGCGACACGTAGAGTTTCTCGGCGAGCTGTTCTTGGGAGAGCCCCATCGCCTCGCGCCTCGTCTTGATCTGGTTGCTGATGTCCATCGTCACCTCCCGGTCGTGAAGGAGCGTCCCGCGAACACGCCGGGTGCGCTATCGAATCTGTTGTACATCATATGCGGCAAGGCTTGCCGGGCGCTGCAAAAACTGTTTTGCACGGGGTTTACCTGCATGATTGTTGCTGCGATGGCTTAGCGATGTTGTCGAGCAGTCATCCAAGTGTACAGGCCCATGGCGGCGTAGCCGATTGCGGTATAGGCAACCCCATGGAACGCAAGGTCCTGGCTGCCCTCGACCTTGAGGGGAAACAGGACCGCGGGTCCGATTCCGAGCGCCGCGGGTACCCAGAAGAGCGTCCTCGCGGAGTTTGCGGCGAGCAGGCCGAGGGCGATCGCAGTTACGGGGAGCACGAGGTAGATCAGCGCCATCATGGCGATCATACCGGCATCGGATGGGACGAAGCTCACCAGGAGGGCGGGGATTGCCCAGCAGGCGCCAACGATTGCGATCAATGCGATGAGGGACGCGCGTACTGTGACGTTCATGGGGCACCTCCTAACGGGAATCGCCCCCATTCTGGCATACATCTTCAGAATGGGGGCAAAGGGGGATACCATTTCGGGGAACGGGTGCGTACCCGCGCTTTTAACTCAGCATCTTGGCGAGCATGCCGATGCCGACGCCCACCAGTCCGCCGGCGATGGCGCCGATGATGATCTGCACCGCGTTGCGCGTGCCCTTGACCCAAGGGTTCATCTCGCGCTCACGGCGCCCCTCGAGCGTGTCGCGATCGACCTGCTCGCCGCGGCTAAACGCCAACACCTCGCGGTACGTGACGAGGTCGTGCTGCTTCTTCATGCGTTCCATATACACGAACGCCACGAGCATCACGACGAGCGCCACGGCGGCAAACGCCGCGGTGGGCGCGATGTGCATGCCCCAGCCCCATTCGAACTGGAACGCCGCCCACGCGCTCAGCACCAAAAACACGACCGCGCTCACGACCGTGATTGTGGAGAGGGCGTTGTACTTCTTGACCGCTTCGTTCATTACCTGTGCCATGGTTTCCACATCTCCTTTGATGAGGGAGTCCACGGTCACCCCGAACACGTTGGAAAGCAGCAGCAGGCTCTGGACATCCGGATACGTACGGCCGCACTCCCAGTTGCTGATGGTCTGGCGCGACACGTAGATGCGCTCCGCCAGATCGTCTTGGGACAGTTCGAGCTCCGTGCGATGCTCCTTGATGTGCGAGCCCAGCTCCATGCGTTTGCTCCCTAGAGGGTCGGGGTGACCCCTGTCGAGAGCCACCATGTCATTGACGCGATCATCGTACCATCAAAGGTCTTTATATTTGACCCCCACGGGGCAAAATCGAGCTGTCAAAAGGCTTTATATAAGACATCTAGCTGGGAAAAGAACGGTCCCCAAAGGCGGATGCCTCCGGGGACCGGTTGGTGCGTATAGAGGGGGCGAGCTTGCTTTGGGTTGGTGTTGGCCCCGCCGCTCGGCTCGACTTTGGAGCGGCGGGGCTCAGCTCTGCCTCGGCGCTGGCGAGGCAGAGCGCGGCTTTGCCCCGACGTCGGCAGCGGCCGAGCCCTGTCTTCCCGGCTTAGCCCTCTTCGCCTTTGGGCGTGCCCTTGAACGAGGGCTCTTTCTTTGGCAGCCTTCCCGCGCGTTTGAGGGCGTCTCGCAAGATCCATTCCACCTGACCGTTGGCGCTGCGCATCTCATCGTCCGCCCAGCGTTGGACGGCCTCCCAGATAGCGGGGTCTATACGGAGTGGATACTGCTTGCGTGCCATGACGTGCCTTCTTGTCGAATGTGCAATTTTGCACCCGTCCCCAAATTACTCATTGGTGTTGGGGTTAGTACAGCGAGCCTGCGTTGAGCACCGGGTGCGCCTCGGATTCACCGCAGAGCACCACCATTAGGTTGCTGGCCATCTGCGCCTTGCGCTCGTCGTCGAGCTCGATGGTGCCGCCGGCAGCCATCTCCTTCACGGCCATGTCGACCATGGAGACCGCGCCCTCGACGATCTTCTTGCGTGCGGCGATGACGGCCTCCGCCTGCTGGCGGCGCAGCATCGCCTGGGCGATCTCGGGGGAGTAGG
>CABUMU010000139.1 GCA_902492855.1 uncultured Collinsella sp.
ATGCCGGGCGAGAATTTTCCTGGCGATAGGATCGTCAGCTTGGTCGATGAGCTCGAAGGGCTGATCGAGGAAGCCAAGCCGCCTTTCGGCAAGAACGCTCAGTTCAAGGTCATCGACGCCGACGTGTTCTTCAACATCCTCGACGAGATCCGCATGAGCTATCCCGAGGAGTGGCAGAAGTCCCGCCGTATCCTTAAGGAGCGCGAGGAGCTTATGGCTTCCGCCGCCGCTCAGGCCGATTCCTCAGCAGCAGGCCCTCACCATTGCCGGTGAGCAGGAGATCGTCCGCCTTGCGCAGCAGCAGGCCGACGACATCCGCGATCGTGCCCAGCAGTACGAGCGCGAGACGCGTTATGCTGCCGAGGACTACGCAGAGCAGGTCTTTACGCATCTGGAGGAGAACCTCAAGAGCCTGACCGGCACCGTTACCCGTTGCCGTCAGCAGCTTAACGAGGGTGCCGCCCAACAGAATGGTCAGTGGTAATGGCTGAGTTCCCGAGCGTTACCGTCGATCTTTCCGAGCAGCTCGAGTTTCCAGGAGATTCGTATCCGCTGACCGGTAAGGTCGATGTCGCCACCTACACGGTGGGCGAGAAGGAGTACCAGCTACAGGACGGCATCGACTACGACGTTGTCTTTACCAATGCCGGTACCGGTGTCTTGCTCACGGGCATGGTCCGTGCGCACGCCACCGGCGAGTGCGACCGTTGCCTGGAGCCCGCCTCGTTTGATATCGCTGGCGAGATCGAGGAATTTTATCTCTTTGAGGTGCCTGAGGATCCCGAGGCCTACGAGGACGGCTATGAGCTTCTGGGCGAGGACCGCATCATCGATCTGGGTGAGCCCATCAATGACGCGGTCGTTATGGACACGCCGTTTGTGGTGCTCTGCAAGCCCGATTGCCGCGGTCTGTGCCCCACATGCGGTTGCAATCTCAACGTCGAGCAATGCGATTGCGCCGCCCAGGCAGAGGCGGAATGGGCCGCTGCCACGGAAAATCCATTTGCAGCATTGAAGAATCTCAAGCTTGATGAGTAAAACTGTGGTAGTATCGCTACTTGCGCGTAATCGCCACACTGGATAGTTCATAAGGAAGGTCACTATGCCCGTACCTAAACAAAAGCAGGGTCGTATCCGCACTCACACTCGTCGTTCCGCCAACATGAAGATCTCGGCTGCGGCTCAGTCCACGTGCCCCCGTTGCGGCGCTGTTAAGCTTCCGCACCACGTGTGCCCCAGCTGCGGTTTCTACAAGGACCGCGAGGTTATCGTTACCGAGTAACGGTATACTCTGGATGCGATGCCGTTCCAAATGGAACCACAATGGCCGGCTCAATGAGTCGGCCATTTTTGTATAAGGAGCTTGAATATGAGTAACGTTCGCGTTTGTGTAGACGTTGTGGGCGGAGACGAGAAACCTCAGGTTGTTCTCGATGGTATCGAGGCTGCGCTTGCCGCCGATCCCGATATCGAGGTCTTGGCAGCTGGCCCCGCCGAAATCGTCAATCCCTTTGCCGCCTCCCATGCGCGCGTCGAGGCCCTGGAGGCACCCGACGTTATCGCCATGGATGACGATCCCATTCGCGCCGTGATGACCAAACGCAAGTCTTCGATTGTGCTGTCGTGCCGCGCCATCAAGAAGGGAAATGCGGATGCGTTCTTTTCTGCCGGCTCGACCGGTGCCATGACCGCTGCCGCCACCGCCTATGTGACGCCGTTTAGGTATCAGGCCGAAGGCAAGAAGCAGCCGGTGCGCCCCTGTCTGACCAATGCGCTGCCCAATCGCGCCGGCGGTCTGACGGTGCTGTGCGATATGGGCGCCAACCCCGATGCCGAGGTCGATGACATGGTACGTTTTGCCCAGATGGGTAGCGCCTATGCCCGCGTCGTCCTGGGCATCGAGCATCCCCGCGTGGGCCTGCTTGCCAACGGCACCGAGGACGAGAAGGGCTCCAACTTCACCAAGGCCTGTTTCCCTGCTATGAAGGCCGCCGTTCCCGGCTTTGTTGGTAACTGCGAGGGCACCGACCTCACCTCAGGTAACTTCGATGTCGTCGTTGCCGATGGCATGTCGGGCAACATCGCGCTCAAGGCCACTGAGGGCGCTGCTAAGTTTTTGCTGCAGGAACTCAAGGGCGTCTTTATGTCTTCGCTTGGCACCAAGATCGCCGCACTGCTCATCAAAAAGCAGATGCGCGAGATTAAGGCCAAGCTCTCTGGCGACGCCAAGGGCGGCGCGATTCTTTTGGGCCTGCGCGGCGTGGTCCTGATCGGCCATGGTGCCACCTCGGTCGAGGCTGTCAAAAACGGTACGCTCGCGGCGGCCGAAGCCGTGCGCGCCGGGCTGGTCGAGAATGTCGCCAACTCTATGGACGGTATCGTTTTATAAGAGCGAGTTAGAGCGCTGTTATGTGCTTCGCGGCGCACGTCGTGGGGTAGAATCAGAACCGTGTCTTGGTACCGCCCCGGCGGTACCATTCTTTTGGTATTCATGCACTATGAGAGGAAGCGCTATGGACCGCTCCGAAATCTTCGACAAGATCGCCGAGGTCACTGCTGACGTTCTGGGCGTCGATGTTGCCGAAATTAGCGAGGAGACCACCTTTGACGACCTCGATGCCAACTCGCTCGAGCGCCTGCAGCTGGTTACGGCTATCGAGGACGAGTTCAACCTCGAGATCGATGACGAGACCCTGCTCTCGCTCAACTCTGTCGCCGACGCCGTCGACGCTATCGAAGCTGCCAAGGAGGCCTAAGTCTTGGCTTTATCCGAACGACTTACGCGCGCCCAGGAAATCCTGGGCCACGAGTTCAACAATAAGGTGCTGCTGCGCGCGGCGCTTACGCATCCCTCGGCAGTCGAGGGCCAGCCGGTTTCTGCCAGCTATGAGCGCCTTGAGTTCTTGGGCGATTCCATTTTGGGTGCTGTGGTCGCACGCTCCTTGTTTGAGTCCTATCCGGAGTTTGACGAGGGCAAGCTCACGCGCCTGAAGGTGTCGCTTGTCTCGGGCGCTACGCTGTCCGAGGTTTCTCACGAGCTGGGCATCGACGACATCATCATCTTCGGTGCCTCCGAGACCGGTACCGGTGCGCGCGGCCTGCATTCGGCCCTCGAGAACGTCTATGAGTCGCTCGTGGGCGCGCTGTACCTGGATGCCGGCTGGGACGTTGCGGCGGAGTTCATTCACCGTACGCTTAAGCCGCATTTGGCTTCCGAGCGTGCCGAGCATCCTGCGAACCCCAAGTCGTTTTTGCAGGAGTGCGTGCAAGCCGACGGTCACGAACCTCCGGCGTACAAGCTCGTTGGCTCCGAGGGTCCGGCGCATGCGCCCACCTTTACCGCCGTGGTTTTGATCGATGGTATTCGCCAGGGTCGCGGCTCCTCAAAGAAGGAAGCCGAGGGAGCCGCCGCGCTCGAAGCGCTCGACCGCATGGGTTACACCACCAACGGCGTGATTCTGAACAAGAAGCACGTGTAAGCGAGGAACCGTGTATCTCAAGTCCCTCACGCTCAAAGGGTTCAAGTCGTTTGCCGACCGCGCCCATATGACGTTTGAGCCGGCCCTGACCGTCATCGTCGGTCCTAACGGCTCGGGAAAATCGAACATCTCTGACTCGATTCTGTGGGTCCTGGGCGAGCAGAGCGCCAAGCAGCTGCGCGGCCAGGCCATGGAGGATGTTATCTTCTCGGGCTCGTCGGCGCGCAAGCCGGTGGGTGTTGCCGAGGTCACGCTGGTGCTCGATAACTCGGACCATATGCTGCCTGTCGATTTTGACGAAGTCGCCATCACCCGTCGCATGTACCGCTCGGGCGAAAGCGAGTACCTCATCAACTCGAGTCCGTGCCGCCTGATGGACATTCAGGACATCCTGCACGATTCGGGCCTGGGCAAGGATACGCATTCCATCATCAGCCAGGGCAAGCTCGACGCCATTTTGCAGAGCCGCCCGGAGGAGCGCCGCGCCCTTATCGAGGAGGCCGCCGGCATCTCCAAGCACAAGCGCCGCAAGGAGCGTGCGCTCAAAAAAATTAAGTCGATGGACGAGCACCTGATGCGTGCCCGCGACATCAATAAGGAGATCGCCCGTCAGCTGCGACCGCTGGAGCGTCAGGTCGATCGCGCGCGCAAGTACAAAGAGCTGTCCTCGCGCGCGAACGAGCTTACGCAGATGCTGGCCGTCGACGAGCTGCGTTCGCTGCAGTCGCAGTGGAACGACCTGGAGACCCGCTCCAAAGAGGGCGCGGCCGAGCTTGAGCTTGCGCAGTACCGCTTGGGCGAAAAGGAGCGCGAGCTCGAGAAGCTTCAGGTCATGCTCGAGGAAAAGGGCCTGTTTGTGGGCGACCTGGGCGAGCAGCGCCGTCATATGCAAGATGTGGTCGGCCGCATTAACTCCGACATGCGCCTGCTCGAGGAAAAGGGCCACAACATGGTGTCGCGCCTGTCTGACATGCGCGGGCAGATTTCGAGCTCCGAGCATCAGCGACGTCGCGTGGTCGAGGAGCTCGAGGACGCGCGTGCGCAGCTTGAGGAAGTGACCGGTGCGCACATGCAGGCTCAGGAGGACGTCGACGCCGCTGGTCCTGCCGCCGCTGAGCTCCACGAGCGGCGCGTGGCGCTCGACAAT
>CABUMU010000140.1 GCA_902492855.1 uncultured Collinsella sp.
GCTAGAGCTCGACCGGCACCCATTCGTCGTGATTGCAGATAAAAGCCTCGGGATCCTCGACGCTAAAGAAGACGAGCGTGGGGTCGTTAGGCCCCTCATAGTGCTCGCCCAGGTGCTCTAGATGCTTCCACCCGGCTTCGCGCATTTCGTCTAAAGCCCGGTCATCCAAGCCGGCACGCCCGCGCAAGATGAGCCAGCCATGGCCCGGCCACCAACTCGTGGCCTCAAAGCGCTGATTTTGCAGCAGCTCTTGCCACACGTCTTTGGTGCGCGCCGTCACAAACCACAGCTTACCGTCCTGAATCTGAGCAAACGAGAACGGACGCACATGCGGCTGCCCATCCACGCTCGTCGCCAGATACCACGCCGGCACCGACGTCAGATACTCCAAAACCGTATTCAATCCGTCCACGTTTCCTCCTGTACTAGCTAGTTTGGGAACCTGGTTTGTGCGAGCTAGAGCTCCAGGCGCTCCTCGCTGCCGTCGATATCACAGAAGCGCGCAGCAATGTTGCGGACCGAAAAGAAAGCAAGGCGGCCGTCGTTGGCACTCTCGTGTTCCTCGCCAATGCCCACCATGTGCTTAAAACCCGCTTGACGCACCTTGTCGCTCGCAACTGCGTCGTCCTCAAGTGCGGCTTCGCCGGTCAATACGATCCAACATTCCCCCGGCTTCCAGCCCGAGAGCTCAAACTTGGGATTCGCGCTCAGCTCCGCCCACACATCCTTGTCGCGCGACGTGCAAAACCACAACTTACCGTCATCGACCATGGCAAACGAAAACGGCCTCACGCGAGGCTGATGCCCGTCGGCCACATCGGTCGTGGCCAGATACCACGCCGGAATGCGCCTGAGATACGAACAGGCGCGCTCAAGCTGAGCCGTGCGGTCGTTGTCGGTCATAGGGACCCCTTTCTTGCGCTCGAATCGCGCCTAAACAAGTTGAAGATTGATGACGATGACGCAGATGAGCAGCAACGCCGTCACCACCGCCGCCAACGCATCGCCGCGGCCAAATGCAAGCGCATGCAGGCGCGTGCGGCCCTGCTCGCCGTGATAGCAGCGTGCATCCATGGCAGCAGACAGCGTCTCGGCATGGCGGAACACGCCGGTGAACAGCGGAATCGCCACACTGCCGAGCATACGCACGCCGCCGAGCGGGCCCCCCGTCACGCGCGCACCGCGGCTCGCCTGCGCGTCCGCCGTCTGCTTCATCTCGGTGGCAAACTGCGGCATAAAGCGCAACGCGATACCCATGATCATGCCGAGCTCGTGCGCAGGAAGTCCCACACGCGCAAACGGTGCGAGCAGGCGCTCAAAGCCCGCGGTGAGGTCGAGCGTCGGCGTGGTGAGCGTGATAGCGCTCATACCGGCCATCATCAAGGTCAGGCGGCACGCCATAAAGGCGGCGGAATGCAGCGAGCCCTCGCTTATCTGCAAAAAGCCGAGCTGCCACAGAATGCGCCCGCTCTGGTCGGTAAACAAGTTGAGCACCGCGACCACGACGACGATTGCCAGCAGCGGCGCCATCGACGACAGAACGCGACGAACCGGCACCCGAGACACGGCATAGATCAGCACGACAAACATTGCGACAGGAGCCAGTCCGCGGAAGCCGCCGACGGTCAGCGTCGTGATCAGAAACACAAAGCCCAAGAGCAACTTAGTTCGCGGGTCCAGGCGGTGGATCGCACTATCGCCGGGATAGTAGCTGCCAAACGAAAACGCCTCCATTAGCAGCCCTTCTCTCGCGCGACCGTCTTGAATTTAGCAATGTCCGCGACGTTAGAAGGACCGCCCGAGCAACCGATTAGCAGGTCCACCAACTCGTCTGTCAGCGACTCAACCGTATAGAGGCCGTCAAAGCGCAGCGGCACGCCCGCCTCCGTAAGCGCCAGCGCCATACGCTGGGCGGCGGGAACGCCCAAGCCGATTGATTTAAGCTCATCGGCATGCGCAAAAACCTGAGCGGGCGTGCCCTCGGCAAACACCGCGCCCTCGTTCATCACGACAATACAGTCGCAGCAATTGGCCAGGTCATCCATACTATGCGAAACCATGACAACGGTCAGGCCATCGCGGTGAAGTCGATCGATAAGCTCAAGGAAATCCCTGCGCGCAGCCGGATCGAGCCCCGCCATGGGCTCATCGAGCACCAGGACTTCGGGCTCCATGGCGAGCACGCCGGCGAATGCCACACGCCGTTGCTGACCGCCCGAAAGCTCAAAGGGACTCTTGTCGCCGACCGTGGAAAGGTCGAGGCCCACGCGTGAGAGCGATGACTCGACACGACGGTCGACTTCATCTTGCGGCAAGCCAAGGTTATGCGGACCAAACGCCACGTCCTGCGCCACGGTTTCGGCAAACAGCTGACGCTCAGGATATTGAAACACCACGCCGACCTTGGCCTTAACCGCGGCGGCGTCTTTCTTGTTTGACAGATCGAGCCCCAGCGCGCGAACGGATCCCTCCTGGGGGCGAATCAAACCATTGAGATGCTGGACCAGCGTCGACTTACCCGAACCGGTATGACCTGCCAAGCCCAGGAACTCGCCGCGACGCACCGTCAGCGATACATCGCGCAGCGCCCACGGGCTGCTTGGGTCGTTTCCCCAGAGAGCCTGTTTGCTCGATTTGCCCGCAGTGGCCGAGCGCTTATGCCAGCGGCGGCGCTCGCGCGGACTGAGCGAATAACTGTACGAAACATGGGATAGCTCGATGACGGGCTCCGACGCGTTGTCCTCGTTGTCTACCGGAACAGTGCCGTCAGCGATTTCCAACTGGGATGCGGAAGACTGTCCCGCGGTGTCTGCCCCACTTCGCTCGGCATAAGCCTGCGCAATCTCGGCGACCATATCCGCCTCACGCACCTGTGCGCAAACGGGCACGCCCTTCGCACGAAGCGACCTGCCCAGACAGCACGACGCCGGCATATCCAGGTTGAGCTGCGCAAGTTCGTCTGCCCGCGTCAAGATTTCCTCGGGCTTACCGAGCATGGCAACGCGCCCCGCCCGAAACACCGCGACACGATCGGCCTCGGCGGCCTCTTCCATAAAGTGCGTAATCATCACGATGGTCATGCCGCGAGCGTGCAACGCGCGGCAAGCCTTCATGAGGCCCTTGCGTCCACGCGGATCGAGCATCGAGGAAGCCTCGTCCAATATGAGCACGCGCGGTTCCATGGCGAGCACGCCGGCAAGCGCCACGCGCTGCTTTTGGCCGCCCGAAAGCGCATGGGTCTCGTGGCACTCAAAGCCCACCAGGCCCACGCCCTTCAGCGCCTCGCGTACGCGCTGCGCAATTTGCGCCGATGGCACGCCAAGGTTTTCGGGACCGAACGCAACGTCATCTTCGACAAGCGTTGCCACCAGCTGATCATCGGGATTCTGGAATACCATGCCCGCGGTCGAGCGAATGTCGTAGACCAGCTCGGGATCGGACACATCCATGCCGTTGATGCGCACCGTGCCCGCATCGGGCTGCAGCAGCGCATTCAGATGCTTGGCAAACGTCGACTTGCCCGACCCATTGCCACCGAGGATGCAGAAAAACTCGCCGTCCTCGATATTCAGATCGACGCCGTCGAGCGCCGGTGCGGCACCGTCATAACTAAAGGAAACGCCCCGACACTCAATCATGCGCGGCCTTTGACCTGGTCCTTTTTAGGCGTGATGAGGTTGGAGACTGCTTTATACACCGCCAGCGTCAACACCGAGTTAAGCACGGTCTTGATAAGGTTAAACGGCAGTACGGCAGGAATCATGAGCGGGGCGATCACATCGACCGAGCCATACCAGAACCAAACGCCAATGGTCAGATTCGCAACCATAGAAAGCACCGTAGCGGCAATAACGCCCAGTGCCAGGCCAATCACGGCGCCCTTGTAGGTGTGCATCTTCTGGTAGACGATAGCCGCAGGCAGAATATAGCCAAGCGTGGCAACCAAGTTCATAAGCGCACCGACCCAGTCACCCGTGGTAAGCGCGTGGATAACGATCGCCATGGCGGCAACAGCGGTACCGGCACCGGGGCCATATGCAAACCCGCACACCATCGCCGGCACCAGCGACGGGTCATACGTCAAAAACGGCGCCGAAGGAAGGATGGGCAGCTGCACGTACATAAACAGGGCGCCCAAGGCGCACATCAACGCCATGGTAACGAGCTGTTTGGTGCTCCACCTATTCGTGTTCTCAAAATGGATATGCTGCGACTGTTCAGACATAAGATCACCTGCCTCTTTCATCCGGACTCTAACCGTTGGTACTGGGATCTCACCAGTTCAGCCGGCATGCGAACCAACACACGCACGGGTCGCGGACTCATCGGCTCGGTCGCAGACGCCTCGCCTGCGCCACGGCCCCCCTTTGGCACCGCCCGATTTACCGCCAGTGGGGAATTCCACCCCGCCCTGAAACAGCAATTGCAAGTGTAGCACGAGCAATCGTTCGCGCAAGTATGCCGAGGGTAATTTATGGTGGGGATCAGTTGCCGCAACAACCACGCTCCCCACCCATCCCAAAGTGACGCGCCTTTCGCGGCAAAGCCGCGAAACAGCGACCGGGACACGTATCC
>CABUMU010000141.1 GCA_902492855.1 uncultured Collinsella sp.
GGCCGCGGCGGCCCGCGCTGCATGAGCATGCCCTTCTGGCGCGAGGACCTCTAAGGTCTTCAAGGACCCGTATAGGTCTTAATACATACATCTAGCTGCCATTAGATGTCTCCCAATGGGGCGGTGCGGGTATTCGCACCGCCCCAATCTTGTTTGAGGAGCGTCAACACGATTGGATGACTGCTTTTGTAAGGAGCTTGGCCATGGATATCAAGACGATCGGCGTTGAGGAATGGCTTAACGTTTGGGAGAAGAGCGCTACGTGGGATATCGCCCAGTCGACGATTTCGTCGCTTACCATGGGCGAGCTGCGCGCGCTCGACGATCAAGATGGTGCCACGTTCTACGAGCGCCTGGACCGCGAGAAGATGAACTACGGCTGGATCGAGGGTTCGCCCGACTTTAAGGCCGAGGTCGCCAAACTGTATCGTCGCGAGGTCAATCCCCATCTCATTCTGCAGACCAATGGCTGCACGGGCGCCAATCTCAACGCCATCATGGCTGTAGTCGAGCCCGGCGACCACGTTATCGCCGAGTGGCCTACCTATGCGCCGCTCTACGAGATTCCGCGCACGCTGGGTGCCGAGGTCGAGTACTGGGAGCTTCGCGAGGAGCTCGGATGGAAGCCCGATATCGAGGAGCTCAAGCGCATCGTTCGTCCCAACACGAAGCTCATCTGCATCAACAACGCATCGAACCCCATCGGTACCGTGCTCGATGCCGATACGCTCGGCCAGATTGCCGAGATCGCCCGCTCGGTGGGCGCCTATGTGCTGTGCGACGAGGTGTACCTGCCGCTTGAGAACACCGAGGACTTTTTGTCGATGGCCGATGTGTACGAGAAAGCCATCGTCACCAACTCGGTGTCCAAGACCTATTCGACGCCTGCTGCCCGCGTGGGCTGGGTTGTGGCAGACGAAGAGGTATCTAATCGCATTCGCACGTACCGCGACTACACCATGATTTGCGGCGGCGTGTTCAACGACGCCCTGGCGACCTATGTGCTCAAGCACAAGGACAAGATCCTCGAGCGCAACCGCAAGATCGTGTTTGGAAACCGCGATATCGCGCAGGCTTGGATCGACACGCAGCATCGTGTCTCCTGGACGGCCCCGCAGGGTGTGTCCACCTCGTTTATCCAGCTGGACATTCCCGAGGATGACGAGGAGTTCTGCAAGCGCCTGCTGTCCGAGAGGGGAGTGCTGCTGGTACCTGGCTGCCGCTTTGAGCTTCCCTGCGGCGCACGCCTGGGCTACTGCGCGAGCGAGGACGTTCTGCGCGAGGGCCTGAGGCTTTTGGGCGAGGCGCTGGCGGAGTTCGATCGCTAGGATTCCGACGGCTCTCAAGGCCGCTCAAATCTGCCTACGATTATCGATAACAGTCCCGTTTCCCATGAGGGGAGCGGGACTTTTTTCTATACCGAGAAGTCAAGTTGTTACAAATGAGGCCGTAAGGTGAGCCGGTATTCGCTGGGCCTTATACTGAGCTTCCGGTGAACGGTATCAAGTGTCTGGTAAACGGTAATTTGTTACCAGAAATGAATAGGACAAACTTTTTTCTGAATAAAAATGAAAATGGTTGAGACGTGGTATGAATCGCTAATTCTATTCATAGCTTTATTAGAAATATGCAATTTGAGGGTGGTTTAATAAAGTTTAGTTCCATTTGCTATCTGGATTGAAAACGCGTTTAAGCACGTAAATAAACTTTATTAAATCAAAGTGTGCCATGCGTGAAGTATATGTGTATGCCGTTCACCCCTCATATAAAACCGTTCGGGGGCGAGGTGGAAGTATGAACTGATTTTGGATATAAATATGTCGTCAGCAATAACGCCTCACACGGAGGGGCGCTAACGAATCGGCCCTGACAGGGGCCCGAAAGAAAGGTAGGAGGCCATGACGAAAGGTCTGCACGTGCCTTCCGAGATCGGCAAGCTCAGGAAGGTCTGCCTGCACCGTCCCGGCGACGAGCTCCTCAACCTGCCGCCCGACGAGCTCGAGCGACTCCTGTTCGACGACGTCCCGTTCCTGGAGGTCGCGCAGCAGGAGCACGACACCTTCGCCCAGATCCTGAGGGACCAGGGCGTGGAGGTCCTCTACCTCGAGAACCTCGTCGCCGAGGTGTTCGACCAGGTCGCCGGCGCCCGCGCCGAGTTCACCGACCAGTACATCGCCGAGGCCGGCATCCGCGGCCAGCACATGCCGCAGATCGTCCGCGAGAAGCTGGACTCCATCGAGGACAACCTCGAGTTCGTCAAGAAGACCATGGCCGGCATGACCAAGTCCGAGATCGACATGCCCCTCACGGCGTCCACGACCCTCGACTCCCTGGTCAACTCCGAGTCCGAGTCCGACCTGATCATCGACCCGATGCCCAACCTCTACTTCACCCGCGACCCGTTCGCGGTCGTCGGCGAGGGCGTCAACCTCAACCGCATGTACTCGGTCACCCGCAACCGCGAGACCCTGTACGGCAAGTACGTCTTCAAGTACCACCCCGACTACAAGGACGTCTCGCTGTACTTCCGCCGCGACTGCCAGTTCCACACCGAGGGCGGCGACGTGCTGAACATCAACGAGAAGACCCTCGCCGTCGGCATCTCCCAGCGCACCCAGGCCGCCGCGATCGACGTCATGGCCCAGAACATCTTCTGGAACTCCGACTCCAAGGTCGAGCGCATCCTGGCCTTCGACATCCCGGTCTCGCGCGCCTTCATGCACCTCGACACGGTCTTCACCCAGATCGACGTCGATAAGTTCACGATCCACCCCGCCATCATGGGCACCCTGCGCGTCTACGAGCTGACCGCCGGCAAGAACCCGGGCGACGTGAACATCCGCCTGATCGAGGACACCCTCGAGCACGTCCTGGAGGACGCCACCGGCGTCGACCAGGTCAAGCTGATCCCCTGCGGCGGCGGCGACCCGATCGCGGCCTCCCGCGAGCAGTGGAACGACGGCTCCAACACCCTGTGCGTCGAGCCCGGCAAGATCTGCGTCTACGCCCGCAACACCGTCACCAACGACGTGCTGTACAAGGAGGGCCTGGACCTTCTCGTCGTGCCCTCCGCCGAGCTCTCCCGCGGCCGCGGCGGCCCGCGCTGCATGAGCATGCCCTTCTGGCGCGAGGACCTCTAAGTCTTTCCGTTTCCGGTGCGGTCCCCCTACAACCGCACCGGTTTCGCCCGTCAAACGGGCAACACTAATACTTACGTAATTCATTTCTTCGAAAGGAAACGAACCATGGGTGTTAACCTCTCCGGCCGTAGCTTCCTCAAGCTCCTCGACCTCTCCACCGAGGAGATCGAGTACTTGCTCAAGCTTTCCAAGAACTTCAAGGACATGAAGCGCGCTGGCGTTCCGCACCGCTATCTCGAGGGCAAGAACATCGTTCTGCTCTTCCAGAAGACCTCCACTCGTACCCGCTGCGCCTTCGAGGTCGGCGGCATGGATCTGGGCATGGGCGTGACCTACCTAGATCCGGGTTCGTCGCAGATGGGCAAGAAGGAGTCCATCGAGGACACCGCTCGCGTTCTCGGCCGCATGTATGACGGCATCGAGTTCCGTGGCTTTGCCCAGGACGACGTCGAGGAGCTCGCTGCTAAGTCCGGCGTGCCCGTGTGGAACGGCCTGACCACTGAGTGGCATCCCACCCAGATGCTCGCCGACATCCTGACCGTCCAGGAGAACTTCAACTACGACATCAAGGGCAAGACCCTCGTCTTCATGGGCGACTGCAAGAACAACGTTGCTCGCTCCCTCATGGTTGTCTGCTCCAAGCTCGGCATGAACTTCGTGGCCTGCGGCCCCGAGGAGTGCATGCCCGCCGACGACGTCATCGAGGCCTGCAAGCCCATCGCCGAGGCCAACGGCTGCACCATCAAGCTGACCACCGACGTCAAGGACGGCGTCACCGGTGCCGACGTTATCTACACCGACGTGTGGGTCTCCATGGGCGAGCCCGACGAGGTCTGGGCCGAGCGCATCGCTCAGCTCACCCCGTATCGCGTTACCTCCCAGGTCATGGCTATGGCCAACCCGGGCGCCATCTTCCTGCACTGCCTGCCCAGCTTCCACGACACCAACACCACGATTGGCGCCGAGAAGTGCGAGCAGTTCGGCATCACCGAGCAGGAGGTCACCGACGAGGTCTTCGAGAGCCCCGCTTCCAAGGTCTTCGACGAGGCCGAGAACCGCATGCACACCATCAAGGCTGTCATGTACGCCACGCTCAAGTAAGAGCATCTAGCATCTCGCTCGGGGTGTCTTGCTGCACACCCCGAGCGGCTTTGTCTGGTAAATATCTCGCGTCGGGCGGTGGGCACGGCACGGAAGATCCGCTTCGCGCGAGAAAGTTAAATGATTTATGAAGGGGGGATGAGAACCATGACTGAGACCGCTAAGAAAAAGCGCGGTATGCCTTCATCGTTCACCATTCTTCTAGCTCTGCTGGCAATTGTTGCAGTGATTACCGTTATCGTCTCCGGCACGTCCGGCGGCGCGGTTACCGCAGCCCGCCTGAGCGATTTCTGCACCGCCCCGATCCTGGGCT
>CABUMU010000142.1 GCA_902492855.1 uncultured Collinsella sp.
CTCACTGCTCCATACGTGGGCTTAAAGCCCACCACGCCGCACAGCGACGCCGGCTGGCGAATGGAGCCGCCGGTATCCGAGCCCAGCGAGAGCGCAACCTCGCCCGCGGCGACGGCGGCAGCGGAGCCGCCCGAGGAGCCGCCAGGCACGCGCTCGGTATCCCAGGGGTTGTTGGTGCGGTGGAACGCTGAGCTCTCGGTGGAGCTGCCAAAGGCAAACTCGTCCATGTTGGCCTTGCCCATGGGCAGGCAGCCGGCATCGAGCATGCGCTGGACGCAGGTGGCGGTGTAGACGCTCTGGTAGTCCCCGAGCATGCGGGAAGCGCAGGTGGTGCGCGTGCCCACGAGGTTCATGTTGTCCTTGATGGCCAGCGGCACGCCCGCGAGCGGGGGCAGCGGCTTGCCTGCGGCACGGTCGGCATCCACGCGGGCAGCGGCCTCGAGCGCAAGCTCGGGTGCCACCTGCAGGAATGCCTGGACCCCGCCCTCGCGCGCCTCGATGGCGGCAAGGGAGGCCTGGGCCACCTCGGTAGCGGTAAAGTCGCCGGCGGCAACGCCCGCGGCAATCTGGGCGGCGGTAAGGGAATCGAAGCTTTGCGCCATTACTCGCTCTCCCCCTCTCCCAAAATGGACGGCACGCGGAAGTAGCGGTCGCGCGCGCTGCCGGCGTTTTCGAGCGCGACGTCGAGCGGCAGGTCGCGCTCGGGCTCGCGCAGGTCATCGCCCATCACGTTGGACAGGCTTCCGATAGGATGGAACGTGGGCTCCACGTCGGGCAAGTCATATTGCAAGACGGGCTCGAGCATCTGGACGGCGTCGTTCAGGTAGGACGTCATCTGGGTGAGCTCGTCATCGGTCAGTGCGATCTTTGCGTACTCGGCGATGCCGCGCACGTCTTTCTCGCTGAGTGCCATAGGCGCTCCCTTCCGCATAACAGATAAACCGCTCTAGTATACAAGGCAACGCCGCTTGGAGCAGGTGCTTTACCCAAATGCAGCGAAAACGTAACGAGGACGGCGGTTGGCAGGCGGCGGGCTGGCGGTTCCGCAACGAAACCGCACCGTCCACAACGAAAACCGTCGCGTCCACAACGAAAACCGTCGCGTCCACAACGAAAACCGTCTCGCCCGCAACGAAAAGCATCACAACATTCGACGTTTATCGTCAAAATCGCGTTTTTCATCGAATGTTGTGATGGTTTGGAAGCCCCGACCACCACAAAGGTGCCTGTCCCCATTGTGGTGGGTCTGAACGATGTCCTATGCCGAGGCCTTGGCCTTGCGGCGCTTGCGGACCGCGTGGATCACGATGTCCAGCAGCAACAGCACAATGGCTACGACCACGATGAGCACGGCAAACTCGCGCTTGCCCCAGTGGCGGCCGGCCAGCGACTTTTGCTTGTCGACGTCCTTCTTGCTGTACTTGGTGCGCACGCAATGCACCAGCAGGCGATGGTCGTTCACGCCGTAGGGCGTGCAGGTGACGAGCGTCACCTTGTCGGCGCCGGGCTCGATGGTCAGCGACTCCATCTCCTCGGGCAGCACCACCTCGGAGTCCACCATCTTGTAGGCGAGCGTCTTGTTCATGGTGTGCAGCAGCACCAGGTCGCCGGGCTCCAGCGAATGGATGTCGTCGAACATGCTCAAGTTGCGCATGCCCGAGTGCGCGGTGAGCACGCAATGCGTCGAGGTGCCGCCCACCGGCAGGCTCGTGCCCTCCAGGTGGCCGACGCCCGCCATAAGGACTTCCTCGCTCGTGCCGTGGTAGATGGGCATGCTCACGTCGATGGAGGGGATCTCGACCCAGCTCATCATGGGGTCGCGGTCAAAGATAAGTTGCTGAGCGTAGGGCTCGATTTGGTCGGCAGGGAGCTCGGTGGCCTCGCCCGCCAGCTGCTCGTTAAAAGAGCGCGCCTGGAGCAGGATGCGCTCGCGCTCCTCGGCAGACAGCGCGTCCACGGTGCTGGACACCGTGCTGATCTGGTTGAACACGCCCGAGGCCTCGAGCCGGTCCAAGATCCACGGCCAGGTCATAAGGCCCACGCCAATAAGGATGATGACGATGGTGATGAGCCGGTCGGCCCAGCGCGGCAGCCGCTTGCGGCGGCGCTTGGGCTTTGGTTGAGGTTTGGGTTGAGGGCTTGAGCCGCCGTTGGCCGCGGCGTTATTGCTCTTCATATGTTTGGCGCCCTGCACCATCGCCGGTCACTCCTCTATAGCTCAGGTTGTCTAAACAAATAATAGCCGATTAGCGAGCTTCCGCGCCGGACAACGCAGCTAGACTGCACCGTCCGGGCCACGTAACCACACTCAACCAATCAAGCCATATGTTGCTTTCATCGTCTCAAGCAACTGCGCCATCGTTGCGCCCGCAACCCCGATCTGTTTCAGATTGACGTCGCCCACCTCACAATCTTTAACAAACGCAATCATATCGTCCTTCAGTTCTCCGCGCAGGTCGACACCTTCCGACTCGCCAAGCAGCTGAGCAAGCCTCAGCGCATCGCGTTTATGCTTTTTTACCTTCTTCGAATCAACGTTCTCCCCCGCTTCCCTTCTAGCTTTTAGGTCGAGATACGCCTTCGCTTTGAACGGGACAATGTATTCCGTACCCAGGACCGAAACGCCGCCTACGGTCCGAATTCCCTGAAGGAACAAGCTGTAGTAAGCATCGTCCAACAAAATTGCCGAAAGACTGCTTATGTTTTCATCAACGTGAAGTGGCGCCACATCAATCCCCTCACGACCCTTTAGAAAGTCGGGGCACTTCGCGAAGAGTTCGATCATATGGGGGTAACCCGGCCTCTTAGGCTCTGTGAACCGATAAAAACATGAGCCTTTGCCTTCGCCCCAGCCGCAGCGGTAACCGCCATCACGCACCAAAGTCCATATGGCTTCTACCGTCTGAGGCAACCGGTCATCGGCGACAATTACCACATCAAAATCGTGAGTCGCCCTAAACGGAAGTCCCGCCTCCGCGAGCAAAATGTCGCATGCCGTGCCGCCGATAAGGGCATACGATCCTGCAGCTTCTTGCATATGCTGCTGAAATTCTTGGAGGCCTTCTACAGCGCTTCTTGCCATGGATATTCCCTTTCAAACATTCGATCGACTTCGAGCTGAATTCGCTCATCGTCAATTGCCGCCAAAGATAGCGCAAGCGAAATGTTGTCGACACGGGAGGAGTCGGCAAACACGGGCGCATAGCGCCACACTTGGATCATCGCCGTCTCGTTATCCGGCAACTCCCCGTCTGCGACTTCGAGGTCGCTCAGTTGACGCCATGCACTTCTTAAGACGGCCTTTTGTTCCATGCCCGGCGCAGCGAGCATCGAACGCGCGGCGAGCGCCGTCTCCCCGGCGTCAACAAGACAGTCGATCTGCGGCGTCTTCCTTGCAAAAAAGACCTTCGAGACAGGCGAGGAGAGCTCTGCCATGTGCTCACTGAGCAAAAGATCAACAGCAACAGGGAACACGACGACACGTCGCTCGCGACGCTCGCGCCTCGCGAGCCCCCTGTCAACAAGCTCGGTTATGGCCTCACTCGCGCGGCTTGCCGAAATCCCAAGCGCACGACAAAGGTCATAGGGACGATATGGCTCCTGGGCTACTCCCCAGATTGCGGCAGCCTGTGCGTTGGGTGACATCTTGGTCGCGCGATTGCGAAACCGGGCACCGCCCCTCTCCGTGCAGGCTGTGCCCATAAATGGAAGAAAAGCCTGTCTACCTGGGCAGACAAAGGGAATCCCTTGTGCGATCAATGCTTTGCGCTGACGTGCATTGGCATCAGGAAACGAAACGACAACAGGAGTCTCCGCGCGTAAGGCTAGCTGACTATAGACTCTCTTAGCCTCGGGAAGCCCGACGCCAGTAGGCAAACTTGCAAGCAAAAACGAAAAACCGTTTGCGTCAACAGCGCGGACCTCAACCGCCCGCAGATGCAGCGGCAAGCGTGTGGATCCAGGCCAAGTTTTGGCCTTGGCGGAGAGGCCTAGTGCTTCTTGTAAGTAGATTAGCGCTTCGTTCATTTCCATCATTTTCGTTTGATTCCAGTTTATATTGGAATTATACATAATTTTCGGAATTGACGAGATTCCTTTCGTGCATAAGCCCGCATTTGAGTTTTCAAAATGTCCCGAATCGGCGGGGCGATTCGGGATACAATGTCAATAGGAAACGACGCATCCCACGTAAGTACTTTGGAGCGCGGGCGACCAGTTTCCGGTGTTGTTAAATGCCCGGGCCTCTAACCCCGGGCATTCTTATTTGCGCTTGTTGCGGCGCAAATGCCTTCTACCGTCCGCACCGCGCGTGCGCCTACGGACCTTAAACCGAACCTCATACGAGTCAAGAAACGCGATGACGAACGTGCCCGCATCGGACGATGGAGGCTGGCTGCGTTGATCGCGTCGAAAATGTTGGTGTAAGGGTGACGCCCTAGCGCCCGTTTAACGAAG
>CABUMU010000143.1 GCA_902492855.1 uncultured Collinsella sp.
TCGCGGGCGGACAGGTCGTGCCGGTCACCGTCTGCTGGGTCGACGGCCGTTGTTTTACGATCGACGAAATTATCTCGACCACTGGGTTTGGCCTGATGGTCCACGGCATCCGTACGGCAACATATAAGGTGCGTTTTGGCGGGCACGCGACCGAGTTGTATCTGGAGGACCAGACGCGCGAGCGGGCGGACGGCTCGCAAGCGCACGTGATGCGTTGGTGGGTCTGGGCCTTTGATCGTACGCTTGAGGGCGAGCGCCGTAGGTAAGGACGTGCGGCATTCGGGTACAATGGCAGGAATCTTGTCACCTACGGCGCTGTCGTGCGCTTTTTGAAAGGACGAAGTATGAACGATATCCAGGGCTATCAGAACGGCCCCATCGAGACCGGCGCAAGTCGCGCCAAGGAGATGTCGCCGCGCGCGTACAATCTCGCCATGTCTGCTCTCATCTTCTTGGGCTTTTGCGCCATGGGCGCCGGTGCTTACTTTACGAGCACCATGGCGTTTGCCCGCATGATGATGAGCGGCGCCGCTTTGCCGCTGGTCTTTGGCTCGTTTATCCTGACTATTGTCGGTATCGTCATGATGTCGGCTGCTGCGGGCAAGCAGTCCGTGGGCCTGTCGCTCGTGGGTTACGTGATCTTTGCGAGCACCTTTGGCCTGACCGCGTCGTTTGGCCTTGCCAACTATGACCTGCCCACTATCAACACTGCCTTTATCGCCACGGCCGCCATCACCTTTGTCTTTGGTGCCTTGGGCGTGACGTTCCCCAAGTTTTTCCAGCGCGTATATGGCATCGGCTTTGGCATTCTGCTCGCCACGATTCTGGTCGAGATCGTGCTGATGTTCATGGGCGTCTCGCAGTCCATCACCGATCTGATCGTGATCGTGGTGTTCGCCGGGTTTATTGGCTACGACACCTATGTTGCCACGACGGTGCCGCCCACGCTGCCCAATGCGGTGCTCATGGCGTCCAACCTGTTCGTGGACATTATCAACGTGTTCCTGCGCATCCTGAACATTCTCGGTCGTCGCGACTAGTGGCGAATTGCGGCGGTGCTTGCCGTGCGTGCAAATCGATGCGAAAGGCGGTCCTTCGGGGCCGTCTTTTTTGTACGCGGCGGGGTATCATGGATGGGAAAAGCCGATAGCGGCAGCGACAGGAAAGGTGGCCACGTATGGCAGATGTCGACAACAGGAACCGTAACCGCAGGTCTAACCGAGCGGGTCAGCCCAATCCCAAGCGCGAGGCGCGTGCCAAGGCCGCCGAGCGCCATGTGGCGGCTGTGTCCGAGGCCTGCGCCAAGGACATCGAGCGTTCGCTTGCCGGCGTGCGCGAATTCGACGGTATGCCTGCCGGCTTTGTCGCGGCGATGAAGGCCAAGGCCCAGAAGGCGGCGGCTGCTGAGGAGCAGGCCGCCGAGGCTGTGGAGGCTGACGCTGCCGAGGTGGAGACCGCGGTCGAGCCCGAGGTGGCGCTCGAGTCCGCCGAGTCGGCCGACGAGGCTGAGTCCGAGCCCGCCGAGGAGCCTGCTCCGGCCCTGCCCGAGGTCACTGTGCTTGATGCTTCCGCCACGCAGGCAATCCTCGATAACGGCCGCGGCTATGCGCAGTTCTGCGATATGGCCGTGCTTGCCTTTGCCTCGTTTACCAATCCGGGCGGCGGCTATATCCAGGGCTACCTGGGCCAGGAGGCGACGCTCTGCGCAGATTCGTACCTGTACAACGTACTCGACAAGCAGCGTAAGTGGTACGGTGAGAACCGTCGCCGCAACATCAACTGCGAGCTGTACCGCAACCGTGCGCTGGTGGTGCCCGCGGTGCGCTTCGACCGCAACCATGTGCACGCCTATGCCGACGTAATCGTGGCCGCCGCGCCCAACGCCAAGCGTGCTCGCCAGGAGTATCGCGTGAGCGACGATGCCTTGCTTGACGCTCTGCGCGATCGCATCCGCTTTGTGCTTGCCATCTGCGACGAGCTGGGTCGCGAGAAGCTCGTACTGGGTGCTTGGGGCTGCGACAACAACGGCTTTGACGCCGAGGCCGTGGCAGAGCTCTTCCGCGAGGAGCTCGCATCGGGCGACTTTAAGGTCAAGCAGGTGTTCTTTGCCGTGCCTTCTACGCGCTGGGATGAGGACTTCGTCAAGTTCGAGCACGTGCTGGCAAGCTTCCCCGAGCGTAACGAGGAGTCCTATGCCCAGGTTGCCGCACGCGCTGCGGCTGCTCGCGCCGCCGAGCAGGCCCAGGCTGCCGCCGAGGACGATGAGGACGATGACGATTGGCGCAAGTACCTGTAATCGGTACGTGCCGACAGATAGGTCGAGCCGGCGGGAGGGCTACTCCCGTCGGCTTTTTACTAAAGGAGGGGCTTACGATGAAAAACGTTCTGTGCTTTGGTGACAGCAATACCTATGGCTATGATCCGGCTGGTATGCGCGATGGCACCGCGGTGCGCTATGCGCAGGATGTGCGCTGGTGCGGCGTGGCGCAGCGTGACCTGGGCGAGGGCTGGCATGTGATTGAGGAGGGGCTCAACGGCCGCACGACGGTGCGCGACGATATGTGTCATCTGGACACTAACCTCAACGGCATTCGCGCGCTTCCGATGCTGCTCGAGGCCCATAAGCCGCTGGATGCGATCGTGATCATGCTGGGCACCAACGACTGTAAGACGGTCTTTAACGTGACAGCTTCTGATATTCCCCGCGGTGCCATGGCGCTGATTCGCGGCGTCCGAGCGTTTCCGTGGACCGACGCTGCGCCTTGTCCGCGCATTCTGCTGATGGCTCCTATCAAGATCAAGCCGCAGATCGCCGATGTATATATGACCGATTTTGACAAGCATTCCGTCGAGGCCTCGGAGCATTTTGCCGAGTACTACGCGCACGTGGCCGAGCAGTTTGGCTGCGACTTTTTGAATGCCGCCGATTTTGCCGAGCCGGGCGATATCGATTATCTGCACATGATGCCCGAAAGCCACGAGAGCCTGGGCCACGCCGTGGCAACCAAGCTCCAGGACATGCTCGGTGAGTAGCGCGACCCCAAGCCACCACAAAGGCACCTTTGCGGTGGCTTGATTCGTCTGTTTGTCTTGATCTGTAACAGTTTTAAGGTCGAAAACGGGCTAGATGTTACAGATTGAGATTATTTAGGTCGATATCGGTCGTTTGTCTCGATCTGTAACATCTAGGGTCGATTTTGCCGAGTTACTGTTACAGATCGAGATTATCTTCTCAGCGGAATTTGAATATCTCGATCTGTAACAGGTGGGCCGAAAAATGGGCTCTAACTGTTACAGATCGAGATGTTTGTGGGAACCACCGCAAAGGTGCCTGTCCCCTTTGCGGTGGTTTTGGGCTGCGGGCTTTAATACTGCCACATGTGGTTGACGGGGCCGGAACCTTTGCCCATGTCAAAGCCGGCGGCGAGGGCGCCGGTTAGGTAGGCCTTGCCGGCGTTGACGGCGTCGGCAAGATCCATGCCCTGGGCCAGCGCGCAGGCGATGGCGGACGAAAGCGTGCAGCCAGTGCCATGCGTGTTGCCGGTCTCGATGCGCTTGTGGCGGAACCACGTGGTGAGTGGATCGCCCAGGTGGTTACCCTCGTCATCGAGCGGCGCGGGCTCTGCTAGCACATCGTTGGCCTCGTTGACAAAATGCCCGCCCTTAACGAGGGACGCGCAGCCAAAGCGACGGGTGAGGAGCATGGCAGCGTTTTGCTGTGTGCGCTCGGAATCGACCTCGTAGTCGAGCAGCGCCATGGCCTCGGGTATGTTGGGCGTGATGACGGTCGCCAGCGGGAACAGGCGACGCGTGAGCGCCTCGGTGGCATCCTCGGCAATGAGGCGAGCGCCCGAGGTGGCGACCATGACGGGGTCGACGACGATATTTTGTGCGTCCCAGGCACTCAAGCGGTCGGCGATAACCTCGATAATATCGGCAGAGGAGACCATGCCGATCTTGACGGCGCTCGGGCGAATATCGTCAAAGACGGCGTCAATTTGCGCAGCGACGATATCAGGGGAGATATTCTGTACGGCGGTGACGCCGAGCGTGTTTTGTGCGGTGATGGCGGTGATGGCCGTCTCGGCATACAGACGGTGCGCCGTGATGGTCTTAATGTCTGCCTGAATGCCGGCGCCACCGCTGGAATCGGATCCCGCGATGGATAGAACGGCGGGTACCTTACTGCGATCCATGTTCGCTCCCTTGTCCGGACGGATTCAAATGGGTCTTTTACCCCGCATTATAAAGATGCCCGGGCCGGCTGTATGCCGAACCCGGGCGGGCGATGCACTCTTTACGCAAATGTAAGCAATTGTTCACAAGTCAACAATTGACGGGCGTTACAGCAGGCTTGCTGGCGATTACCTCG
>CABUMU010000144.1 GCA_902492855.1 uncultured Collinsella sp.
GGACACGGCACCCTCCCTAACAAAAGGGCGCCTGTAAGCAGGCGCCCGAACCATGCATTATCGGCGATTCTAACCCAGCAGCTTATCCAGCGCCACCGCAATACCGTCTTCGTTGTTATTGGCGGTCACCATCTGGGCCACAGCCTTGACCTCGTCGACGGCGTTACCCATGGCAACACCGGTACCCGCCCACTCAATCATGGACTTGTCGTTCTGGCCGTCGCCAAACGATACGACCTCGCTGGCATCGATGCCGAGCTTGGGCAGGGCACCCTCAAGCGCACGGGCCTTGTCGATACCGGGCGCCGTGTACTCAAAGTACCAGTCAGCCGTAAACATGCCCGAAAGCGTCTGCTTAAAGGGCGCATACATCTCCTCGTAATGCGCCTGCAGGTATGCCGGGTCGCCTGCCGTCAGCAGCTTGTCTACGGGATAAGTGTCCACGACCTCATGCAAGCTCTCGACCTCGCGGATCTTAAGGTCGCAGGCATCGCGCTCGTATTTGACGATGTTTTTCTGCGAGCCATCCGGCAGCGTAATCATGCAGTGATACGAGTCCTCGACATGCAAGTCGCGACCGAGCGAGATCATGGGAATCACATCATAGTTTTGCAGATGATCAATCAGACGGTGCAGCTCGTCGGCAGGCATAGCCTGATCGAACAGCACTTCGTCGGTCTGAGCGTCGACCACATGTGCGCCATTGAAAGCGACTAGCAGACCGTCATGGTTTTGAAGGTCGAGCTCCTGCGCCAAGGCGTGCAGCCCCCATGCGGGACGACCCGAAGCCAAGATGAGCTTAATGCCCGACTCCTGCGCCACGAGCAGCTTCTCGCGCGTACGCGGGCTAATCACCTTCTGATCGTTGGTAAGCGTACCGTCAATATCCATCGCGATGGCTTTGATTGCCATATGTGCCTCCTTGCATCGTTTTTATCGCGCACTATCTTATCCGAGCCGGGGCACGTTCGCACAGCGCGCGTATGACGGTTGCAAAACCACCCCATTTGAAACAAAGGCAAAAAAGTACTTGCAAAGACGCGTTCCGACATATAAGTTGATAAAAGACCGCCGTTGCGGTTTTAAGTAGATCGAGCATATGAAGTTTGAGTTTTAGCGTGTAAGAGAAGGAAGATCGGCAAAGTACAACCCCAAACGCAATGACAACTTAATGAGGTAACTGCCACATGTGAGGCACCCAGGGCATTGCTGTCTCGATTTTGAGCACGATGCCTTCCGCCTTGCATGGGCCGTTCCATCCCGCCCCTGCAGCAACTGCCTCACGGGCTCATTGAAAACCGCATAGCACCCCAACGTCAGCACATCACCCACGGCAAGCACATCACTCACGACAACCAACACATCAACAAACAGCACGAACATCAACCGATTGGAGAAGCTATGACAAACCGCCACGCTGAAGACGGCGATAAGAAAAGCATTCTGGATGCCCGCATTGAGCGAGCATATGCAAACGAATATGACGCCGCCTTTGCCGCCGCGACCATCAAGAACTACGCGTCGCTACCGCTCGCGACGATCTTGGCCGACCACCCTCAACTGCTGAAGCGCTGCACAAAGATCATGGGCGACCCCGACATTCGCAAGCTGACAGACCCCTATGCCCCAAAACGCGATAAAGATTCGTACGTTCTTACCGTAGGCTGCCTAGCCCATATGCTTACGGCGCTCGACACGAAACTCAAGCTCGAATGGGAACCCGACGAGCGTCATGAACTCGAAAGCAAGCGGAACACCCTGCGCACCGCACTGTTCCTTCCGTTGGACGGCTTCAAGCGCTGCAACGTCGAGCTCAATACACAGGCGCGGCAAAAGCCCGGGACCACGGGGCAGAAAACTCCAAGACCCCATGCGGCCATCGTCGACCGCAACCGATATAACCGCATGACCGCGCACTTTTCTGCCGAGGGAGCAGCCATAAGGACGCTGATCGACCTGCTGTGCCTCCTGAGCATCAACGAACTATTTGAGGGCTATCTCGCCCTTGTTCCCGCGACGGCACCCAAGTCGGTAGCAAAGATCATCGAGACCTGCAGACGCCAGTTTGAGCGCCATCGCAATGGCAGCGAGATGAACGCCAGCATCGCGCAGTACTACGCGGCTCATTACAAAAATGACGGATGTGCCCCTATCGAGCATCAGCTGCGGCTCGCCTACACCACGCCCGTCGCAACGCTCCATCGCTTTGGAGCCCTTGGCGCTTGCGAGCCGCACGAACAGGCAGCCTGCCCCACAACCGAGCTCGATCTCAGGCTCGGACGAACCCTGTAGCCCGCCAGCCCCTCCGCGGGTAACAATCCTATTCCACAACACAACCAACAGAAAGGAGTCCTCATGGACACCAATCATTCCCCCATCATCAGCCCCCTCACCATGCGTGAATCCGCCCGAGGTATCACGCTCACCAGCATTTACGATGAGATGCTCGCCCGTCGCGAGCTCTCCGTCATGGGAAACATCGAAACCCCGATGGCCCACGACCTATGCCAGCAGATTCGTCTGCTCGATGCCACCAACCCCAGCCGCCCCATCACCATATTTGTCGCCAGCGCCGGCGGAAGCGTGCGATCGGGTCTTGCGATCTATGACGCCATGCGCCTCGCATCGTGCCCCATCCGCACCGTCTGCCTGGAATTCGCCGCATCCATGGGCGCCGTGATCTTTATGGGCGGCGACGATCGCCGTATGGCGCCCCATGCAGAGCTCATGATTCATGACCCGCTGATCCCCCAGGGGGCAGGCGGCTCGGCACTTGCGTTGCAGGAAACCAGCCGGCGTCTCATGCAGACCCGCAAGACCCTCACGCAAATCCTCTCGGACCGCAGCGGCCTCACGCCCAAGCGCATCCAGTCCCTCACTGCAAAAGACACCTACCTTTCGGCCGAGCGCGCCGTCGAGCTCGGCTTTGCCCACGAAATTCTCTCGACCACCAAGGAGGTCGCCCATGTCTAACCTCGCCAGCCGCCTCGCCGCATCTGAGTCCGCATCGTCCACCATCCTCGCCAAGGATCGAACGCTCTCCTGCGACACCCGCCAAACGGGACTCAACAACAACGCACTTGTGATCGGCCCCTCGGGAGCCGGCAAGACCCGAAACGTCCTCAAGCCCAACCTGCTGCAAATGAACGCAAGCTACATCGTGCTCGACACCAAAGGCACGCTCTGTCGCGAAGTGGGACCCGTGCTGGCAGCCCACGGTTACCGCGTGCAATGCCTCAACTTCGCCGACCTCAACACCGTCCCGGCCCTTGCGCCCGGCATCGAGCGCTGCGGCTACAACCCCCTGAGGCACATTCGCCGCAAGGCGGACGGCAGGCCCAACCAGCAGGACATCCTCTCGGTGGCAAAGGCCATCTGCCCCATCGAGGACAACAACCAGCCTTTTTGGGATCATGCGGCGGCAAACCTGCTGTCGTGTCTTATCGCCTACGTCACCGAACAGCTACCCGCCGACGAGCAGACGATCAGCTCGGTCATCAAGCTGATCGAGCACCTGCAGGACGGTGCCACGGGTCGATTGTTTGACGACCTGATCACGACCGACCCCCAAAGCTATGCCCTCTCGCTATGGCGGCGCTACGCCATTACGCAAAATGCCGAGCGCATGCACGCGAGCATCGTCGGCATCCTTGCCGAAAAGGTCATGTGTCTGGGATTCGACGGTGCGGCACAGCTCTATCGTGAGTGCCATCAGGTGAACTTCGCTTCCATGGGACACACCCCCTGCGTCCTGTTTGTAACCGTGAGCGATATTGACCGCAATCTCGATCCGCTGACCGGCCTCTTTATTTCGCAGGCGTTTATGGGCCTCATTCGTGAGGCCGATAGGCAGCCCGACGGCAGCCTGCCCGTGCCCGTGCGCTTTATGCTCGATGACTTCGCAAATCTGCAGATCCCCCAGATCGACAACGTGCTCTCGATTATCCGAAGCCGCAACATCTGGGCAACGCTGCTGCTGCAGTCGACCAACCAGCTCGATGCGCTCTATGGCGAGGCACGCGCACGCTCCATCATGGGCAACTGCGACACGCATCTGGTGCTGGCGTTCCAGGATCCCGAGAGTGCCCGGGTGTTTTCCGACCGCGCCGACGCGCTGCCCAGCACGCTCATGGCGACGCCGATCGATCGCTCGTGGCTCTTTGTGCGCGGTCGCACTCCCGAACAGGTCGAGCGCTTTAGGCTCGAAGACCATCCGCTCTACGGGGAGCTGCCCGAGGCGCAGCGAGACCATGCGGAGGCCGAGATCTAGGCGCAGGGTTCTCGCGGCGCGCGGCGCCCCAGCGATGTTCCACAAAGGCCGTGCGCCCCGGGACTACGGCAAAGCAAAGGGGCCCGCATCCGATAGGATACG
>CABUMU010000145.1 GCA_902492855.1 uncultured Collinsella sp.
TGGCTGCCCCTCTATTGTAAGAAAGGCCGCCCCCGGCTGGCAGCTACAGGTAATCTGCACCTACGAGGATATCGAGCGCCTGCAGACGATCATCTTCTTGGAAACCACGACCAACGGCATTCGTCGCCAGGTTATGGAGCGCGTTTGCCTACCACGCCGCTTTGAGCGCGTAACGACGCCATGGGGCGAGGTGTTCGTCAAGGTGGCCACCCTGCCCGACGGCAGCGAGCGTGCAGCGCCCGAGTACGAGGACTGCGCCCGCCTTGCCCGCGAGCACGGTGTGCCGCTCCAGCGCGTGATGCAGGCGGCCCAGAGCGCGGCACTGCGATTTGAATAGCGCGGCCGGCGACATCCCGTGCCCAGCCCCATCAACCCCACCCGAAAGGACCACCATGAAATACCTCGTCGCCTCCGACATCCACGGCTCGGCATACTGGACCGAGCGCCTGGTCACCGCCATCGAGTCCGAGCAGCCCGACCGCATCGTTCTGCTGGGCGACCTGCTCTACCACGGTCCGCGCAACGACCTGCCGCGCGACTATGCTCCCAAGCGCGTGATTCCGCTGCTCAACGCCCTAGCCGACCGCATCATCGCGGTGCGCGGCAACTGCGACGCCGAGGTCGACCAGATGGTCCTCGACTTCCCCGTCATGGCTGACTACGCCACGCTGTTTGACGAAACCGGCCGCGAGCTGTTCCTGACGCACGGCCACGTCTTTGGCGCCGGCATGCACAACAGCGTCGACCACGCGCCCGCGTTGCCCGAGAGCTCCGCGCTCGTCTACGGTCACACGCACATCAAGGTTAACGAGGCAAGCGAGGCGCACCCGGGCCTGTGGCTCTTCAACCCCGGCAGCGTGAGCATCCCCAAGGACGGCACGCACAGCTACGGCATCTACGAGGGCGGTGCGTTCCGCCACGTGATCCTGGAGGAGGAATAACCATGGCGCAGCACATGGCTCAGCAAAATGCCGAGGGCTCGCGCGATCTGTCCACGCTGGTCGACGCGTCGGCCGAGCTGCAGCATCTGGTGCAGACCATCTGGCGTCTGCGTCAGCCCGATGGCTGCCCGTGGGACCGCGAACAGACGCACCGCAGCATTGGCAAGAACATGATCGAGGAAGCCTACGAGGCGCTCGATTGCATCGAGGCGGACGACGCGGCGCATCTGCGCGAGGAGCTGGGCGATGTGCTCATGCAGGTGGTGCTGCATGCGCAAATTGCGGCGGATGCCGGCGAGTTTACGCTGGCCGACGTGGCGCGCGATATCGACGCCAAGCTCATTCGCCGTCATCCGCACGTGTTTGGCGATGTGGATGCCGACAGCTCCGACGAGGTACTCAAGATTTGGGACGAGGTCAAGCTTGCCGAGAGGGCTGCCAAGGACAAGGCCGTGGCGGCGGGCGAGGCTGCGCCCGAGGGCCTGCTCGACGGCGGGCCCACGCATCTGCCGGCGCTGATGCAGGCTCAGAAGGTGTCGCGCAAGGCGGCTGCCGTGGGCTTTGAGTGGGAGACGGTCCAGGACGTGTGGGACGAGGTCGCCGAGGAACGTGCCGAGTTTGAGGCCGAGGCCCCCGGAACGCCCGAGCGCGAAATGGAGTTTGGCGATCTGCTCTTTGCCCTGGTCAACGTCGCGCGCAAAGAGGGGATCGACGCTGAGAGCGCCCTGCGCGCCAGCACGGCAAAGTTCCGCCGCCGCTGGGCCGCGATGGAGCAGATGGCGGCCGATGCTCACGTGGATCTTGCCGAGCTTTCGACCCACGGCCTCAACGACCTGTGGGATGCCGCAAAGGCGGAGGAGTAAGACTGCTGGAACGACGGGCTGACACGCCTCATCGTTCCCGCTAAATTTTTCGAAAATCAAGTGTATCCCTCGGCTAACTTAGGGCATAATGCAAAAAGTGCGACATGGCTAACTTACGGAGACGCACCGATGGTGCACGGTCAGCCGGTCGCTTGCATCCACTACGTTTCCAAGTGAGAGGGAGACAACATGAGCGATATTTTGGACGTCTACGGTCGCGAGGTGCTCGACAGCCGCGGCAACCCCACCGTCGAGGTCGAGGTCGTGCTCGAGGACGGCAGCTTTGGCCGCGCAATGGTGCCTTCGGGTGCTTCGACCGGCGCCTTTGAGGCCTGCGAGCTGCGCGATGGCGACAAGAGCCGCTACCTGGGCAAGGGCGTTTCGCAGGCCGTCGAGCATGTCAACAACGAGTGCGCTAACGCCGTCGTGGGCCTCGATGCCTTCGACCAGCGCGCCGTCGATGCCGCGCTGATTGCCGCGGACGGTACCCCCAACAAGAACAAGCTCGGTGCCAACGCCATCCTGGGCGTGTCGCTGGCCGTTGCCCGCGCCGCTGCCGAGTCGGCGGGCCTGTCGCTGTACCAGTACCTGGGCGGCGTCAACGCCCATCTGCTGCCCACACCTATGATGAATATCCTCAACGGCGGCGTGCATGCCGACAATAACGTTGACTTCCAGGAGTTCATGATCATGCCGGTGGGCGCCCCGAGCTTTGCCGAGGGCCTGCGTTGGTGCGCCGAGGTCTACCACACCCTCAAGGGCGTGCTGCACGAGGCCGGCCTGGGCGGCGGCGTGGGCGACGAGGGCGGCTTCGCACCCAACCTCAAGACCAATGCCGAACCGTTCGAGTACATCACCAAGGCCGTGGAGAAGGCCGGCTTTAAGCCCGGCGTCGACTTCATGTACGCCATGGACCCGGCCTCGACCGAGTTCTACAACGCCGAGACCGGTATGTACGAGCTCAAGGGCGAGGGCGTGGAGTACACGAGCGCCCAGATGGTTGATTACTGGGAGAAGCTCGTCGACACCTATCCCATCATCTCCATCGAGGACGGCATGGCCGAGGAGGACTGGGACGGCTGGGTCGAGCTTACCCGCCGCATTGGCAACAAGGTGCAGCTCGTAGGCGACGACCTGTTCGTCACCAACACCGAGCGCCTCAAGAAGGGCATCGAGCTGGGTGCCGCCAACGCGATCCTGGTCAAGGTCAACCAGATCGGCACGCTCACCGAGTCGCTCGAGGCCATCGAGACCGCCAAGGAGGCCGGCTACGCTTGCATCGTGAGCCACCGTTCCGGCGAGACCGAGGACTCCACGATCGCCGACCTGGTCGTGGGCGTCAACGCCGGCCAGATCAAGTCGGGCGCCCCGTGCCGCAGCGACCGCATCGCCAAGTACAACCAGCTCATCCGCATCGAGGACGAGCTTGAGGGCAGTGCGCGCTACGCCGGCAAGGCCGCGTTCTACAACATTCGCTAGGCACGCGGAGGTCGCGGGGGCGGGGAAGACTCGGATTTGCCTTGCTTCAGCCGGGCGCTGTTGAGCACCATTGGGCGCTGGGCCATATGACTCAGCGCCTTTTTTATGTCGAGCAAAGGCTGGCGAAGGCGGTGCGGGCGCTCGTGCTATAACTAGAATACTTAGCGCAAACAAACCTCAACCGCACAAGGCGCACATGGATCAGATTTACGACAACAGGTACTATTCCGCCGGTTCGCGTGAGCCGTCGCCTCGCCGTGCGCGCACGGTGCAGCTCGGTGGGTCCGCCTACGCCGGCGCCGACCGCTCCATGCAGCGCCCGACAAGTACCTCGCGCCCAATGCTCAAGTGAATACTTCGACAGATGGACCAGTGCGCCCGGCACGTTCGTCGCATGCTCAGCGCTCGTCGGCTCAAACGCACGATAGGTCGAGCAGGCCCTCGAACCGTTTTTCGGGCTCGGACTTTATGCACTACGCCAACGACAACGCGGTGGTCAAGGCGATCTACGACTTTACCCACGGTCCTCAGCGAGGGCTATTCATCGGCATCGTCGTTGCCCTGGTGCTCGTGAGCCTGTATTTCCCCGTGCGTGGCAAAGCGTTCGAGCGATATCTTGACCAAGCAGGTCGAGATTCGCCAGCAATACAATGATGGGCTGCAAAAAAGCGTCGACAAGCTGCTCTCGGAGGAGGGTATCAAGGATGCGGCATCCGAGGACCTGGGCTTGGTGATGCCCGGCGAGAAGAGGATTGAAGTGCAGGGCCTGGACGGCGATTCGGATGCCTCGTCGAGCCAGAAGTCGTCGAACGCCAAGAAGGCCAGCGAAGTTGCCAAGGAAATCGAAGAAGTCGGCAAGGACGCGCCGTGGTACATCCAGGCGCTCGACATGCTGTTTGGATTTAACGGCGTCGAG
>CABUMU010000146.1 GCA_902492855.1 uncultured Collinsella sp.
GCTCGCAGCTCATGTTGTAGAAGAAGATCGGCTCCAGGTACGAACGCACGCTGGCAGGTACCTCGCCCACGCCGTACTCGAGCGCGTCGAGCACCATGATCGTGTCGGTGTGCGTGTTGAGGAACGCAAGAGCGCGCTCCTCCATGGGGCGGCACTCGCCCGCGCCAAGCTGCACAAAGTAGAACACGCCGGGCTCGGTGGCCTCGAAGGGGCCGTGGAAATACTCGCCGGAGTGGATATAGCAGCAGTGCTGCCACTGCATCTCCATGAGCGAGCAGATGGCCATGGCGTAGGTCTGGCTAAAGTTGGGGCCGGAGCCCAGGATATAGAAGAACTTGTGCTGCTGGCAGAGCTCGGCAAAGCGGGCGCCCAGCTCGGCGTTGACCTTCTCGCGAGCGGCGGGCAGCAGCGCATCCATCTGTTTAAGGCCGGCGTACATGTCGGCGAGTGCCTCGTAGCCTTCCTGCTGGTCGAGCAGCTCGGCGGCGATCAGAGCGCCGATACCCTGAGGCACCTCGGCCTGCGGCACGCCCTCGCCCCAGGGGTAGACCCAGGTGGTCCACTTGCCGTTGTCGATCTTGGAGCCCTCGCAGTCGGTCATGGCGACGACCTCGGCACCGGCGGCCAGCGCCATCTCGCAGCCGTCGACGACCTCCTGCGTGTTGCCGCTGTGGCTGCAGGCGATGACGAGCGACTTCGGCCCTAGGCTCTTGGGGGCCATCAGGCAAAACTCGCGTGCCGTGTAGACCGCCGAGGTAAACGTGGTGGCTTCGCGCTTGAGCAGCTCGTTGGCCGGCATCAGGTCGATCATCGAACCGCCACAAGCGATCCAAAAGACGTTCTCAATCTTGCCCTTGCGCTCGATGATTTCCCGAACCAGATCATGTGCGTTCATCCTGATGTTCCTCCTTGTGGGGCGGTTTTGAGCGACGGCAGCTCGTACCTGCTGTCGTTCTATGTTGTCCTATTTATAACACGTGCAACAACGCCCGTGAAGTCATCTTAGCAAATTTGTTCTATGTTGTTCTATCTGTGGACGTTAGATGTCGAACACGTAGCGCGAGCCCACGATCTTTTGGCGGCCGAGCAGCAAGGGGCGCTCGTCCTCATCGGTAAAGTACGCCTCCATATAGAAGAGCGGCTCACCGACCGGCACCTCCAACAGCGGAGCCGCTTGAGCATCGGCAAGCGCAATCTCCACGGTGCAGGGGTCGGACTTGAGCGGCGCACGGCCCGAATGCTCGGCGACGAGCGCAAAGATTGAGTTATCGGTGAGGTCCTCATCGGCCAGCGTCTGCAGGTAGGGATGGTCGGCGAGCACAAAGGCGTTGTTCTCAAGCATGACAGGGATGCCGTCGGCTGTGCGCACGCGCTCGACCACGATAAGCTCACAGCCGGGCTCCGCGCCAAAGAACGCCGCATCCTCGTGCGTCGCCGCGACCACCGTGCGCGACACCAGACGCGCACCCGGCACCATGTCATTGGCAGCACAACCCTCAGTAAAGCTCTGGACGTCACCCTTCTGGCGAATCTTGCGCTTGAGCTTGGGTGCACACACAAAGGTGCCCCTCCCCTGCTGGCGGTTGAGATACCCCGCACGCGACAGCTCCTCGATGGCACGGCGCACGGTGACGCGCCCCACGCCATAGGACTTCGCGAGCTCCATCTCGGAAGGAATGCGCGAGCCGGCTGCGTACACGCCGCGCGCGATCTCGCCCTTTAGGTCGTCCATGACCTGCTGGTACAGCGGCACGGCGGACACGTCAGTACGGTCGGTCTTGCTATCGAAAGCCATCGTTACGCTCCATCCCGCGCATGCTCGGACTCAAACTCTTCAATCGCCGTCATAAACTGCTCGCCAAAGGCGTCGGCTTTTTTCTCGCCAATGCCGTTAACCTGGATCAGCTCGTCGCGTGTCTGCGGGCGCAGGCGGCACAGGCCGCGCAGGGCCTTGTCGGAGAAGACCATATACGGCGCCATCTCCAGCTCCGCAGAGATCTCCTTGCGGAGGGCACGCAGGCGCTCGAACAGCTCGGCATCGTCACCCACGCGAGGGCGCTGATCCAGCTCGGCCTCCTCGCGCAGCAGATCGACGGCTCGGCGGGCGCGGGCCGAGGCCTTGCGCTTGGACGCGCGACGTTTAACGGTAAAGGCGAACGCCTCGTCCTCGACCTCGATGGCACGCGGGCCCAGCCCCACGACCGGGTACTGCCCCTGCGAGGTGGCCAGATAACCGCGGCCGCACAGCTGGCCGATGATGTCCTTGATGCGCCCGACCGATTCGCCCGACAGCTCACCGTAGCCGCGGTCCTCGTCCAGATGCATCTGGCGAATGCGCTCGGTGTTGCCGCCGTGAAGCACATCGGCGATCAGCGACTTGCCAAAGCGCATGGGACGCGTGGCCACATAGGGCACAGCGGCGCGGGCCATATCGGTGACGTCCTCGACCTCGAACTGCGTAAGGCAGTTGCTGCAGTTGCCGCAGCCCTCGGCGTCGTCTGCGGTGCCGCCCGCAGCAGCCACAACCGCATGCTCGGCCGCGGCTTCGTCGCCAAAGTAGCGCAGCATGTATTCGCGCAGGCAGCCGGTGGTATTGCAGTAGCCCTCCATCTGGCTGAGCAGGCGATAACGGTTCTGGAGCGCCCACGCGCGCTGCTCGTCGTCGAGCGCCTCATCGGCAGCATCGCCTCGGTCGATCAAAAAGCGGCGCATGCGAAAATCGTTACCGTTCCACAGCAAGTGACAGCTTGCCGGATCGCCATCGCGGCCAGCGCGGCCCGCCTCTTGGTAGTACGCCTCGATGCTCTCGGGCACGTTGTTGTGAATCACATAGCGCACGTTGGGCTTGTCGATACCCATGCCAAAGGCGTTGGTGGCAACCATCACCTGAATGTCGTCGTCGATAAAGGCACGCTGGCTCTGGCGGCGGGCATCGTTGCCCATGCCGGCATGGTAGCGGCCAACGCGAATGCCGCTGGGGCCCAGCACCTCGGCAAGCTCGCCTGCCAACGCGTCGACCGTCTTGCGGGTCGAGCAATACACGATGCCGCTCTCGCTCGAATGCGCGATCACATAGTCGCGCACCCACGCGGTCTTGGCCTTGTCGCCCATCTCTTCGCAACCGAAGTAGAGGTTCTTGCGATCGAAGCCCGTCACCACGGTCGCCGGGTTTTGCAGGCCGAGCATTTGCTGGATATCGGCGCGTACACGCTCGGTCGCCGTGGCGGTAAAGGCCGCCACGATGGGGCGCCGCGGCAGCGAATCGATAAACTCACGAATCTGCAGGTAAGCGGGACGGAAATCCTGGCCCCACTGGCTCACGCAGTGAGCCTCGTCAATGGCCACGAGCGGCACGCCAATGCCGCCTTCGGCCGCGGCTTCCTGCGCAAAGGCTAAAAAGCGCGGCTCGAGCAGACGCTCGGGTGCCACGTACATAAGCTGATAGCGGCCCTCGCGCGCCCGCTTGAGCACGGTGTTTTGCTGGGCCGGGGTAAGGCTGGAGTTGAGATAGCTGGGTCGTGCACCCGCCGCGAGCAACGCACGCGTCTGATCCTCCATAAGCGACAGCAACGGGCTCACCACAAAGGTGATACCAGGCAGCATAAGCGCAGGCATCTGGTAGCAAATGGACTTGCCGGCGCCTGTGGGCATAACGCCGAGCGCATCGCGGCCGGCAAGGATCGCATCGACCATGCGGTCCTGCCCCGGGCGAAACGAGGTGTAGCCAAAATAAGCGCCGAGCGTGTCGAGCGCCATCTGCTGCATGCTATCGGTCATGGTTTCCTAACGTCAGAATCATCTGCCGCCGATTATACGCCGCCACGCGGACCGGCGTCGCCCGGCTGTCAGCCACGCTCATTCTGCGGGTAGTCATTGGGGACGTTCTTGAATGACTAGCCATTTAAGAACGTCCCCAATGACTAAGGAGTGTCCCCAGGTGCCGGCAGAAGAGAAACGTCTCCAAGTGCCGGCGCAGCAACGCCGATGTTTCATCTCTTGACAAGCACGGAAACGCCGCAGGTTGAGCATAAGCCAGCGAAAACGCCCCTAAGCGAGCAAGGTGACGTGAAAGAGGAGGGAAGCGTACTTCGGTACGCGACCGACGATTGAACGTCAGATTGCCGCTTAGGGGCGTTTGCAGCGTC
>CABUMU010000147.1 GCA_902492855.1 uncultured Collinsella sp.
GAAAGATGAGCAAGAGCTACGGCAACGCCATCAATATTTCGATGACCGCCGAGGAAACGGCCAAGCGCATCAAGAAGAGCCAGACCGACTCCGAGCGCATGATCACGTTCGACCCCGAGAACCGCCCCGGTGTGTCCGGCCTGCTTTCGACAGCCGCCATCTGCACCGGTCGCTCCGAGGTCGAGATTGCCGAGGAGATTGGCATGGGCGGCTCCGGCCAGCTCAAGAAGTACGTGACCGAGGCCGTCAACGAGTACTTCGCACCGATCCGCGAGCGTCGCCAGCGCTACGAGAACGATCTGGACTATGTGAAGGACGTTCTGCACGAGGGCAACCGTCGCGCCAACGAGATCGCCGATCAGACCCTGGCAGAGGTTCAGGACGCCATGGGCATGGTGTACTAGACCGATCTGCTGACTTGAGCTTTCGATTGCTATAGGGCGGGCGCTACGGCGTCCGCCTTTTTTGGAGCGGACCGCTTCGGCTCCGTCCATCGCACTCCCCCGACAAACAGGAACAGGCCCGCTGGCAGTTAGTTGCCAGCGGGCCTGTTCCCGAAGTACACCGTTGAATCGCACAGAGGGGAGGAATGCGAATCAAACTCAACAGGGCAGGCTTTTTCATCGCCTATTGCCTGCTCCGTTGCTGAAACCAATATAGTTCACCGTGGTTTACTTTGCAGCATCAATATCCGCCGCCATAGCTTCTCCATAAGTTAGCCCAAGTAAACTAAACCACCACAAAGGGGGCAGGCACCTTTGTGGTGGTTTTGGCCACGGCAGAGCGCTAGAGCCCTGCTGGCCAGCGACAGGCGGGCAAGTCGACGTGCATGTCGTCCTTAAACGCCACACCCTCCCCTAGCAAAAGCTCACGTTGAGCATCGGGACCGCCAAAAGCGAAGCCCTCGCATATGTGCCCGTCGGCAAACACCACGCGGTGACAGGGAATCTCGCCGGGACGCGGATTACTATGCAGGGCATACCCCACGTACCGCGCACTTCGTGGACGACCGGCAAGCAGCGCCACCTGACCATACGTGGCGACCATCCCCTCGGGGATCTGCTCGACCACCTCGTACACCCGCTCAAAAAAGCCCTCAGACGCCATTGCTCGCTCCCTTCCACCCGGAAAAGCATAAACCACCACAAAGGTGTCTGTCCCCTTTGTGGTGGTTTATGGCAGGTCGGTTAGTTGGCGGGCTGGAAGAAGGCTACGGCGACGGCGCCGGGGCCTACGTGGGTGCCGATGGTGGCGCCGATGGTGTGAACGGGCAACTCGCCCTCGGTGTGGCCAGCCCACAGTGCCGCGCTGTCCTCGACATACTTCTTGAGCACCGCATCCGAAAGGCCCGTATAGCCCAGCGCCAGCGGCATGGAAAAGTCGATGCCGCCTGACTTTTCGACCTTTTGGTTCAGCAGGTTGCGGCCGTTCTTGGAACCGCGCGCCTTGCCCAGCTGCACGATCAGGCCGTCCTCGGCGGCAACTACGGGCTTCACGTTGAGCAGCGTGCCCACGGCGCCCGCAGCAGCAGACAGGCGACCGCCGCGCACCAAGTACTCCAGCGTCTCGAGCAGGCCGATGACGACCACGCGGTCACGGACGGCCTCGACGGCCGCCGCGATCTGAGCCGCACTGCGGCCCTCGTCCACCAGGCGCAGCGCATACTCGACCAGGACACGCTCGCCCAGGGTGACGTTATTGCTGTCTACCACGAACACGTCGCCGCCCGGCGCCTCGGCAAGTGCAGTACGGGCACTCTGATTGGTGCCCGAAAGCTTAGCGCCCACGGTAATAATCACAGCCTCATCGCCGGCCTCACGAGCCTCGGCAATAGCCTGCGAAAACGCGTACGGGTTGACCTGGCCGGTTTTGGGCAGCTCATCGCGCTCCACGAGCATCTCGTAAAAGTGCTGGTGATCGATGTCGACGCCATCCATGTACACATCGGTGCCAAAGGTGACGGACAACGGCAGAACACGCAGAGCGGGGTGCTCAGTCGGCGACATATCGCTCGCGGAATCGGTAATAATACGAATGGACATAGCGAATCCTTTCTTGCGCGGACCTCTCGCAGGGAATTTTGACAGCAATGCCCCGGCACAGCATACGCGCTCAAACGGGACTATGCAGTTGTTAATTAGAAGCAAATGCCTTGGCGGCCTTAAATCTCGCGCAGGGTGTTGAGAATCGTGCGCAGCGACGCATACATCTGCTCGCGCTGCTCCACACCCATAGCCTTACCGGTGGTATCGAGCACCTCGCGAATGATGCGGTCCGCCTCGCTCATGCTCTCGCCGCCCAGAGCGGTCAGGCGCACCGGAGCACGATACTTAACGGCGGCATCGCCCGAATCATCGACCTCGACGTAGCCACCCTCCTCCAGATGCGCGAGCGTACGCGAGACGGCGGCGCGGGTCACGCCTGCCATGCGAGCCAGGTCGGCGCCAGTCAGGCCATCCTTGCTGCGCTCAAGATAGTACAGGCACATAACGTCGGAGCCCTTGAGACCCAGCCTAGCGCCCTCAGACGTCTTAATGCGCTGGATCTCCTTGTAGAGTCCGCTGATCAGTCCGACAAAGTCCTCGAAACGTGTCTCGTCGCTCTGCTGCATGGGAGACGACCGCCTTTCGCTTGCATAATGCTAACGGGTAAACATCTTAGTCGCATAAGGCGACACCCGTACCCAAATACCCCATTTGTTAACCCATCAACATAAAAACCACCACAAAGGGGACAGGCACCTTTGTGGTGGTTTTGACCGGCGAACATGATCCGCAGACGCCGCTACAGCTCCACGCAGGGATTGTCGCGAGTCACAAGCGTCTTAACGACAACCGTCGCTCCCAGATAACGCTCGAGCAACTCAGCGAGGCGATCGATCGCGGCCTGGCATTCCCCCATCCGCTCGGGCTCCACGCACTCAATCGCCAGGAACGCATCGGCCGAATCATCGGACAGCGCCGTGCGAACGCCGTCGCGCCAGTTCCAGCAGCGGCACACAGCGCCCGCATCGTCGATGTAGGCGAGCTCGCCGGGCAACGTCGGATCGTCCGCCTCCTCGCCAAGCGGCAAGAACGCATCGCCACCGTCGGTCACCTTCAAGCGAAGGTCTCCCTCGATCGCATGCAGATCCTCGCCTCCCACGGGCAGCGCGTAGGTCAGCGACACCGTGTTGTAAATATCCACCGCGGGCGTAATGTGGCCCACCGGCTTGCCTTTGAGCACGCGTTTGAGCAAGTTCTCGATCGAGCAGCGCGCGCCTTTCTTGGTCTTGAACAGACGATAGGCCTCGCGCCATGCCTTGACCGGTGCGTTCTCGCTGATAGTGTCGCTGGTCAGATGACGCTCCGCATCGATATTGGCGCGGTCGAGCAACGCCGCAATCGCATCCACGTCCTCTTGAGGAATCTGAGCCGTGGGCTTCATGCCCTCCACGACCACAACACCGACCGCTGCCTGCGGAAACAGCTCCCAGAATGAATCCTCGGCAATAAAGCTCTTCATACGCTCTCCCTTCACTGTGCGCGCCCGAGTGAGGGCGCCTAAACAAAAAGCGCCCTTACAACGGCCACCTTCAAAGTCCTACGGTGCCGTCACAAGAACGCTTGCGCTGTCCCCATCCGGAGAAGGGGACGATATGTCAGGCGTATTGTAACCCGAGTCATCCACGCGAGCAAAACCACCACAAAGGCGCCTGTCCCCTTTGTGGTGGATATGGACTCACGGCGAAGCTAGTGGCGAAGTCCCAGCAACCCGCGGCCGCGATGACGGGCGTCGGCGTGTACTTGAGCGTGCGGGCCGGCGGCTTTGACGGACTCGGGCAGGTGCGAGTACTTCTTCTCGAAGTTCTCCTCGAACATCACTGCCAGGTTGTGCGCGGCCTCGTCATAGCGCGCGGTGCTCTGCCAGTATTGGCGCGGCACCAGGATGCCATCGGGCACGCCGTGGCACGTCATGGGAATGTCGACGTTAAAGATGTCGTCGTGCACGAACTCGCTGTCCTCGATGGTGCCGTCGAGGGCGCGCGCGACCAGCGAGCGCGTGTAGGCAAGCTCGATGCGATGGCCCACGCCGTAGCC
>CABUMU010000148.1 GCA_902492855.1 uncultured Collinsella sp.
CATGCTGGTCAAGCGCCCGCTGCTGGTGGGCGACGACTTTGCGATTCCCGGCTTTAGGGAATTGGCTTGGGCCGAGGCGTTGCTGTAGCGGCTGCGGAAAGTGCGACCCGGAATTCGCTTCCAGAATGGGATGCACTTTCCCAAAGTGGCCGGTTGCGGAAAGCACGTCCCATTCCTTCGATTGCGGGACACGGTTTCCGGTTGAGGGCTCGACGGGAAAGTGGGGACCAGTTTGAGCTTGAAATCTGGGACGCACTTTCCGCCGGCGGGCCTGCCCCAGTCAGTCCGCCAGCTGTGCCCATTCGTGCGGATCGTAGACCTTTACGTGCTTGTTGGGCTTGCCGCTCCAGTACTCCTCGTCCATAAAGGGCAGATATGCCTGAACGCCGGGGCAGATAAAGGGAATCCGCTGCTGTTGCAGTCGCTCGCGCTGGCGCTGCTCCAGGTGCGCCTCGGATATGACGGTCGGCATACCGGACAACTCGACGAGGCTTGCCTGGATTCGCTTAAGGTCGGGGAGTCCCGCGTGCCATGACATCCGCATGATCAAAAAGGATGCACGGCGGTATTTTGCCTGCACCACAGTAATGGCGGGGCGTAACGTGGGGTGAATTTTGTCCCGTTCGGGCCAAAGGTCGGCAGTGATCTCGAGGCCCAGGGTCTCCCATAGGTAATCAAGCTCTTCGTCCATGGCGCCTCGATATCTACGCGATCATTGATACTTCGATTGTGTTGCCTGGTGCTATCGTTTTCGCGGTAGAATCTGCCAACGGTTGACGGCTACCGCTCGCGGCGTTTTGCCCTTCGTGTACAGCGGTCGGCTTCACAGGTCCTTCACGGGTTGGACTAAATTAGGCCAATTTGACTGAATTTCAAAAAAGTCAAAATTGGGGCTTGCGTCACGGCGAGACTTCCCGTATATTTCTTTCTTGCGCAAAGGCACAGCCGAGCGCAGCGATGCAGTCATTGGGATGTCGTCTAATGGCAGGACAGCGGATTCTGGTTCCGTCAATGGGGGTTCGACTCCCTCCATCCCAGCCATTGCATTTGCTACATATGGCCCGTTCGTCTAGCGGTTTAGGACGCCGCCCTCTCAAGGCGGAGATCACCAGTTCGAATCTGGTACGGGCTACCAAAATTGAATGCCCGGGCCTCGTAAGAGACCCGGGTTTTGTGTATTGACCGTATATACGGCGTCTGCCGTGTTTCGCTCAGATCGAGGAGTAGCCATGGATCTGCCCATCAGCTTGCAAGACATCACGTATGCCGAGAACTATCTGGCGCAGGGCGACCTGGCTACGGCGACGCCGCTGCTGGAGCGTCTGGTGGAGCTCGCCGAGGAGTATATTGATGCTGAGTGCAAGACGGAGGAGAAGCGTCAATACTTTAGCTTCGATAGCAAGTTTGAGCGCTTGGCCTATCGCCGCGTGGAGAAGGATCCGCGCGAGCTCGTGCAGGTCGAGGTGCCGTTTGACCGCCTGTACTCTGACATGGCGTTTGCCTACATTCGCCAGCAGGATTATGTGAGCGCTCGTAATGCCCTGATGCAGGCTGTGCGTTGGGACCCCATGAACTGCAACTATCGCTTGGATTTGGCCGAGCTGTTCCGCGCACTCGAGGACAAGCAGGAATGGGCATCGCTCTCGTTCTCGGTGCTGGAGCGTGCAAGCGATGGCAAGTGCGCCGCCCGCGCTTACGCCAATCTAGGCCAGTACTTCTTGGAGCCCGAGACCGAGAACGTTTCGGCTGCCGTGGGCTGCGCGCGTCTGGCGCTGCGCCTGGCGCCCAACGATGCGCATACGACGCGCCTGCTCAACAAGATCCATACCACCTATCCGGATGCCGCCGATGAGAGCGACGACCACGTGATGGGTGAACTGGCCCTGCAAGGCGTGCCGACCTCGCCTTCGGCCGAGATTGCCATCTGCCTGATTATGTGCGCGACCGATGCTGCAAGCGACGGCGACAAGCAGGAGGCGACGCGCCTGACGGTACGTGCTCGCGACTTGGTGGGCGAGGAGGCCTGCGCGGCGATTATCAAACTGGTGCGCGAGAGCGATGCCGAGCTCAATGCCGAGCGCAAGGCAAAGCGCGAGGCTGCGGGCTCAAACGCCGATGGCGCCAAGGAGGCCGGCGATGCCCAGTAAGCGCGAGCGCAAACTCATTTCCAAGAATCGCTCGGCACATCACGAGTACTTTATCGATGAGACGTTTGAGTGCGGTATTGAGCTGAGCGGCACCGAGGTCAAGTCGATTCGCGAGCGCGCCTGTCAGATCACTGACACTTTTGCGCTGATTCGTGGCGGCGAGTGCTGGCTCGTCGGACTGCATATCCACCCTTATAGCCATGGTGGCGTGTGGAATCGCGATCCCGACCGTCGGCGTCGTCTGCTGCTGCACCGCAAGGAGATCGACTTTCTTGACGGCAAGCTTCGCAACCGTGGTTATGCGCTGGTTCCGTTGGAGCTCTACTTTAATACCGACGGCCGCGTAAAGCTGCTGCTGGGTCTGGGTCGCGGCAAGAAGCTCTACGACAAGCGCGAGGACATGGCCAAGCGTGATGTCCAACGCGAGATCGACCGCGCCCTTAAGGAGCGCAACCGCTAGGCACTCTGTATAAGTTGCGGTGGAATACGGACTGTTTTTCCTGTTTGAGGGGCTATTCAGTCCCTATTTCACCGCAACTGCGGGCGTCTCATCTTTCTTACTGTTCTGACACATATGTCTCAAAGGCGGCGTCCGTTATGGGTGCCGCCTTTTTTGTGGGTACATACATCCATGAGGTTCAATCCTGGGTTAGGGGAGTGATCGTTATGGACAAAACTGCGTTCTTTACGATGCCGAGCGGCCTGTATGTGGTGAGTGCCGCGGCCGACGGGCTGCGTGCCGGCTGCGTTATCAACACAGCGGTGCAGGTGACATCCGCCCCGGCGCGCATCTCGGTTGCCGTGAACAAGGAAAATGTCACGTCCGGCGTAATCGCATCGGCTAAGGCTTTTGCGCTGACCGTGATTGACCAGACCGCTGACATGCTCTACATCGGTAACTTTGGGTTCCGCACCAGCAGCGATTATGACAAGTTTGCCAAATACGAGACCCGCGAGACGGCTCTGGGCATGCCCTATGTGCCCGAGCACGCGGCGGCCTTGTTTAGCTGTCGTTTGATTGATACCGTGGACGTGGGCACGCACCTGCTCTTTATCGGCGAGGTGGAGGATGCCGAGCGCTTGAGCGGCGAGACCCCGCTGACCTATGACTACTATCACAAGGTCTTGAAGGGCAAGACGCCGCCCAAAGCCTCGTCGTATCAAGGCTAGAAATGTTCTAAAAATACTTGCATTATATTATTGAGAATATATACTAATAAGCAAGTACACCAGCAGTCACGTTCGAGAGGAGAACATCATGGCTGAGGAGAAGAAGACGTATAAGTTTGTGTGCACCGTTTGCGGCTACGAGGTTGAGGTCGACACGCCCGAGCTGCCCGAGAACTACGTATGCCCGGTCTGCGGCGTCGGCCCCGATGAGTTTGAGCTCGTCGAGGAGTAACTCGTAGACACACGGCGATTAGCCATACAGAGCTCTGTCCAAGGGTCCCGGCTGGATATTCCGGCCGGGACCCTTTTGATTTATCTGACGGTTTAAAACGGTCTCACGTTTTACAGATTGAGACGTTATATCTGGACAGTCACGCCATCTCAATTACATTCCCGTTAGCAGCACGATGTCGAGAATCGTCACGATGACGCCGATCCCTACGAGCAGCGCGTTGAGCGGGCGCGAGTTGGCATATTTGCCCATGACGCGGCGTGAGCTGGTGAGCCGTATGAGCACAAAGACCGTAATCGGCAGCTGAAGAGACAGCAGCGCCTGACTCCAAATGAGACCCTCAAAAGGATTCGGGACGACCAAGCACGCCGCCACTGCGCCGGCGAAACAGGCCGCCACCCCGATCGAGGAATGTCGGTCGTGGATGTCGTATTCCTCGTCGAACATGCCCGCGGTGATGGTGCCTGCCGCCATGCCTGCCGTCACACTACTCGATATGCCC
>CABUMU010000149.1 GCA_902492855.1 uncultured Collinsella sp.
CCCGCCTGCATCTGGTGGAGCCGCTGGGATTTTCGCTCGACGACAAGACGGTGCGTCGCGCCGGCCTGGGCTACTGGCAAAACTTGGACGTGACGACCTATGCTAGCTGGGAGGATTTCCTTGCGCGCAACGGTCTCTCCCCCCCCGATGGTCGCCTGCACCTGCTGACCAAAAAGGCACGCCGCACCTATGCGCAAAGCACCTACTGTGACGGTGACTATTTGGTCTTTGGCAGCGAGAGCTCGGGCATTCCCGAGCCACTGCTTGCCGCGGCGTCCGAGCGCTGCGAGCGCATCCCGATGCTGCGCGATTGCGACTCACTCGATAACGCCGAGGCTTGGGAAGCTCACGAGGAATCGCTCGGGCATACCGAGGACAGCCACGAGGCCATCCTTCAACAGGATATCTGCGGCAACTTCGTCAATCCGGACGATTACCGCATCAGCGCACTCAACCTCTCCAACAGCGCCGCCATCGTCCTCTACGAAGCCCTGCGCCAAACAGGCTTTCCGGGAATGTGACAAAGGGACTGTCCCTTTGTCACATTCGAGCGCCACGCCGACGGCACACACGCCTAATTGATGCTCTAGATAGAGAGCCCTCACTTTTAATCAGAATTAACTAAAGTAAAATGAAGTTAAACGGCGGTGTGAAAGGAGAGCCTTGTGGAATATCTCGAGAACCCGTTTACCCCCAGTTTTGGTGAGGTTCCTGCCCATCTCGCTGGCAGACAACAGATTATTCGGGATTTGGACCGTGCCTTCTTGAGCCAGCGCAGGCGCCCAGAATTGACCTCGATCTTCTCAGGCGCGCGTGGAACCGGTAAAACCGCTCTCATGTCGTCGCTCGCGACAAGGGCGGAATCCCACGGCTGGATTGCCGTAAAGACGACCGCGCTCCCGGGAATGCTTGAGGAAATCGAGTTCGGGGCGAAACGTGCCGCAGCCCATCTCATCGACTCGTCCAACCACTTCGAAGTCACCGGTCTCGGAATTGCACCGCTCGGCAGCATCGAGGTCAGTCGCGTTCACGATGCCTCAACCTGGCGTTACCGCATGAGCGACATCATCGACCGGCTCAACGAGGCGGGCACCGGTCTGCTTGTCACGGTTGACGAGGTGGACCCGACACTCGACGAGATGATCCAGCTCGCAGCGACGTATCAGCACTTTGTGACCGATGGGAAACGCGTCGCCCTGCTCATGGCGGGACTTCCCAACAACGTATCGACGCTACTGAACCACAAGACGGTCTCGTTCCTTCGCCGCGCCCAACAATATCATCTGGGTCGCATTGCCGACTATGACGTACGCGAGGCCTTGATTCGCACAATCCAGGAAAACGATCGCCTAGCAGATGCCGAGGGAATCGATAGAGCCGTTCGCTCGATCTCTGGTTTTCCCTTCCTATTGCAACTCGTAGGCTACCGTGCCTGGGATCTCACAAGCGATTCGAAGGAAATCTCGTCACGCGACTTTGACCTGGGAATCAAAATCGCGCGCGACGAGATGGACGACCGAATCCTCGCGGCAACCTATCGGGAACTCACTGCAGAGGACAAGCGATTCCTCATCGCCATGCTCGATGACGAGGAAGAGTCCACCACCGCCGACCTTGTCGAGCGCCTTAAGCGTTCGCCGCAGCAGGTCTCCCGCTACCGACGCCGCATGATAGATGCCGGCATCATTGGAGAACGAGGACGAGGGCTCGTCGCATTTGAATTGCCATTCTTCCGCGACTATCTCGCGGCTCAATGCGTGAAATAGAAATCAATGTGACAAAGAGGCAGTCCCTTTATCACATTCGGCTATAGGTAGCGACCGGTGATGCTTGCGGGGCAGGCCGCGATGTCGCCCGGCGTGCCGGCGCAGACGATTTGCCCGCCGGCGTCGCCACCGCCCGGACCCATGTCGATCACATAATCGGCGTTACGGATAAGGTCGAGGTCGTGCTCGATCACGACGACTGTGGCGCCCTTGGCAACGAGGCCGTCAAACACGCTCAGCAGCACCTGAACATCGAGCGGATGCAGGCCAATCGTGGGCTCGTCGAATACGAATACGGCATCATCCTGCACGCGGCCCATCTCGCTCGCGAGCTTAAGGCGCTGCGCCTCGCCGCCTGAGAGCGCCGGCGTAGGCTCACCGAGCGTGAGGTAACCCAAGCCCAGGTCGTGCAAGGTCTGCAAGCGCGCCTGAACTTTCTTGAGCCCCACCGTAGCGTCGATAGCCTCGTCCACACTCATGTCCATGAGCTGCGGCAACGTCAGCAAGCTCCCGTCCTTACCCTCGCGATGGATATGCGAGGCGGCCTCGGCGTAACGCGAACCACGGCATGCTGGGCAGATGATCTCGACGTCGGGCAAAAACTGCACGTCGAGCGATATCGAGCCCGTGCCGTCACACGTAGGGCAGCGCAAGGCGCCGGTGTTGTAGCTAAAGGCGCCCGCCTTGTAGCCGGTTGCCTTGGCCTCGGGCGTACGGGCAAAGGCGCGGCGCAGCTCATCATGGATGTCGGCATAAGTCGCTACCGTCGAGCGCACGTTGGCGCCGATGGGCGTAGCGTCAATCAGGTTTGCGCGGGCAATACCCTCGGCATCGACCCAACGCACGTGCCCCGGCAGGCGCTCGCCAGCTGCCTGCGCCTTGAGTGCCGGGATGAGCGTCTCGAGCACCAACGTCGTCTTGCCCGAACCCGAAACACCCGTAACCGCAACCAAGCGACCGCGCGGGATATCGACTTCGAGCGGCTTGACGGTATGGATGGCATCGGTCGCCATGCGGATATGGCCCTGGTCGAACATTTCGTCGTCAGTCACCTGCGGACGCAAGCGCTTGGGCTCGGCGCGCAAAAACGGCGCGATGCGACTGCTCTGCGATTGCTCGACCTCGTCTACCGTACCAGCGGCGATCACATTGCCGCCGCCTGCTCCGGCAACGGGACCCATCTCGACCAGATAGTCGGCATCCGCCAGTACGCGCGTATCGTGGTCGACAACAACCACGGTGTTACCGTCATCCACCAGATCTCGCATCACGCCTACCAGGCCGTCGACATTGGCAGGATGCAAGCCGATCGAAGGCTCGTCCAGCACATAAAGCACGCCTGTCGATCGGTTACGCACCACGCGAGCAAGCTGCACGCGTTGGCGCTCACCCGTGGAAAGCGTGGCGCCGGCGCGGTCGAGTGAAAGGTAATCGAGACCCAAGTCGACCAGACGACGGGCCGCGCTCAAAAACGAATCGCAGATATCCGTCGCCATGGGCCGCATCTCGGGCGGCAAGAATGCGGGCACCCCGCGCACCCACTCAATCGCCTCGCCTAACGTCATGGCCGCGGCCTGCGCTAGATTGATACCGCACACCTGGGGCTGGCGCGCAGCCTCGGAGAGACGCGTACCGCCGCAGTCACGGCATGGACCCTCGCGCAAAAAGCGCGCAACGCGTTTGAGGCCCTTGTCGTCCTTAACCTTGGCAAGCGCATTCTCGACGGTATAGACGGCGTTGTAATAGGTGAAGTCGAGCGGTGTGGCGCCCTCGCCGTTTTTGGGAACGTAGAGAATGTGCTTCTTAACCGCCGGACCATGAAACACGATATCGCGCTCTTGAGGCGTGAGCTGGTTAAACGGCACGTCGGTGCGCACGCCCATCTCGCCAGCCACCTGCTTCATCAGATCCCACATGAGCGTGCCCCAGGGAAGCACCGCGCCTTCGTTGATGGTCTTTGACTCGTCGGGCACCAGGCTCGCCTCGTCCACCTCGCGCATGACACCGGTGCCGCCACAGGTGGGGCATGCACCGCCGCTATTGAAAGCCAAATCCTCGGCGCTCGGAGCGTAGAACCCGCGACCGCACGCAGGGCACGTGAGCGACAGACCAGCGGCCACGTTAAGGCTTGGCTCCACACGCGCCCCGCAATGCGGGCACACGTGATGGGCGCAACGGCTAAAGAGCAGACGCAGGCTGTTGTTGAGCTCGGTCATGGTGCCAAAGGTGGAGCGCACGCCCGGCACGCTCGGACGCTGGTGCAGCGCGAGCGCCGCC
>CABUMU010000150.1 GCA_902492855.1 uncultured Collinsella sp.
TCAATAGCCTTATGAAGCAGTGGGGCGAGATGAATAAGATGATGGGCCGCATGCGCACGATGGCCAATCAGGCGCAGGCCGGCGGCAAGAAGGGCAAGAAGGGTAAGAAGGGCAAAAAGATGCGCATGCCCAATATCCCCGGTCTGGATGCCATGGGGCTGGGCGGCATGGGCGGCCTGGGAACGGGCGGCCCCAAGTCCGATATGGACCTGCTGCGCCAGATGGAAGCGCAGATGCGCAACAAGAAGTAACGACTAGTTGAGTCGTGTATGGCGAAGGCCGCCTGGATGGTATTCCAGGCGGCCTTCGCCGTTTGTTCGCTGGTTGTCGCACGCGTGGAAGCGCGTTCTCGACGAGGTGCTTGCCGCTAGTGGCAGCCGCAGCCTTCGTGCCCGTCATGGTCGTGGTGACCGTGGCGGCCGCAGGACTCGCCATGCTCGTGGATGTGCTCGTGATCATGTCCATGGCAGTCGCAGGTGGCCTCGCCGTTCTGTGCGAGCGTGCCGGCAATGAGGGCCTCGACGCAGGCATCGCAGCTGCCCTGGGCGCCCGCATAGACCGTGATGCCGGCTTGGGCAAGCGCGTTGATAGCGCCGCCGCCGATACCGCCGCAAATGAGCGTGTCAACGCCACCGTTGGCAAGCAGGCCCGCCAAGGCGCCGTGGCCGGTGCCACCGGTGCCTACGACCTGCTCGTTGAGCACCTTGCCATCCTGGATGTCGTAGATCTTGAACTGCTCGCTGCGGCCAAAGTGCATAAAGATGTTGCCGTTGTCGTACGTCGTTGCCACCCTCATGGTGCCGACCTCCTTTGCTGGCCATGCGGCCGTCGTTGTGGCGATGGGGGAGTACGCGATATTGCCGCCCTCGATGACGAGCGCTCGTCCGTTGACCAGCGCTTCGGCCACCTTGCGATGCGCGCGGCTGCAAATGGCCGCCACCGTTGCGCGGGCGATGCCCATCTGCTGGGCGACCGCCTCTTGGTTGAGACCTTCCAGGTCGCACAGGCGCAGTACTTCGAGCTCATCGACCGTCATATCGATAGCGTCTCCGCTGGCAAGGCCATCGGGGGTAAAGCCGCGATATTCGGGGATGATCCCAACGCGGCGCAGTTTTTCGCGTCTTCCAGCCATACACTCTCCAAATCTGACATATGTCAACAATAGAATAGCGAACGTGCGGATTTGCGCAAGGAATTTCTGGCATATGTCAGAAAATGAGGGCTTATGTTTGGGCTGTGGGGCCGCGTGCGCCTGGGCTACAATGAATCTCGCTTGTAGGCGACTGACAGGAGGGTCAATGAGCAAAGCTGATCAACAGTTTGTAACCATGTGCCGCGATATCTTGGACCATGGCACCACCACCGAGGGCCAAAAGGTCCGCCCGGTGTGGGAGGACGGCACCCCTGCCTATACCATTAAAAACTTTGGTGTCACGGCGCGCTATGATCTGCGCGAGGAGTTCCCCGCGCTCACCTTGCGCCGTACGGCGCTTAAGTCTGCCATGGACGAGATTCTGTGGATCTATCAAAAGAAGTCCAATAACGTGCATGATCTCAACAGCCATATCTGGGATGAGTGGGCCGATGAGACCGGTTCCATCGGTAAAGCCTACGGCTATCAGATTGGTCAGAAGAGCCATTACGTCGAGGGCGACTTCGACCAGATGGACCGTGTGCTGTACGACCTTAAGCACACGCCGTATAGTCGCCGCATTATGACCAATACGTACGTGTTTAGCGATCTGTCCGAGATGCACCTTTATCCGTGCGCCTATAGCGTGACCTATAACGTGACGCAGCGTCCTCAGGACGACAAGCCGACGCTCAACATGATTCTCAACCAGCGCAGCCAGGACATTTTGGCCGCGAACAACTGGAACGTGTGCCAGTACGCCATTTTGCTGATGATGGTCGCGCAGTCGGTCGATATGATTCCCGGTGAGCTGCTGCACGTGATCGCCGACGCCCATATCTATGATCGTCATGTCGATATCGTCCGCGAGCTTATCGAGCGTCCGCAGTTTGCGGCACCCAAGGTAACGCTCAACCCCGATGTGCATGACTTCTATGCGTTTACGACCGATGACCTGATCGTCGAGGGCTATGAGCACGGCCCGCAGGTCAAGAACATTCCCATTGCGGTGTAGGTGGTGCTCATGACGTGTAAGCTATCTGCTATCGTCGCCGTGTGTGACGATTGGGGTATTGGCTGCGAGGGCGATATGGTGGTGTCCAATCGCGCCGATATGCGCCATTTTGTGGCCTGCACCAAGGGCTGCCCGGTTATCATGGGACGCAAGACGCTGCTGAGTTTTCCCGGCGGGCGTCCTCTCAAGAACCGCCGCAATATCGTGCTTACGCGCGACGATAGCTTTGCGCCCAAGGGCGTTGACGTGGTACACAGCGTGGACGAGGCTCTAGCGGCTGTGGCCGATGAGCCCGTCGCGTGGGTGATTGGCGGCGGTGAGGTGTATCGGCAGTTCTTGCCATATTGCGCCGAGGCCGAGGTCACGCACAACCATTGCACCCATGCCGTGGACACGTACTTTCCCGACTTGGATGTCGATCCCGCGTGGGAGATTGTGAGGCGTGGCGGTGTTGCCACGATTGCCGCGGGCGAGGGTGACGAGGGTCTCGATTATGAGTTCGTGACGTATCATCGCGTTGAGGCGTAAATCGTCTGGCGTGAACGGTATCATCGGGTTGATTGAATGCATGGGGCGGCGCTTAGCGTCGCCTCGTTTGGTATAGATGTGCTGTAAAGAAGGGTGCGGGCTGGCTGCTATGACTGATGCCGTTGAGGTTCTGCGAATTGATTCGCTCGAGGACGAGCGGCTCGATGCCTATGTGCGACTGACCGAGCGTGAGCTTCGCTGCGTGCTGGAGCCGCAGAAGGGCATTTTTATCGCTGAGAGTGCCAAGGTCATCGAGCGTGCGGTTCGCGCCGGATATGAGCCGGTGAGCTTTCTTTTGGGCGAGCGCTGGCTCGACCAGATGATGCCGCTGTTTGACCAGCTTGTCGTGCGCGAGGGAGCGGGTCCGGTTCCCGTGTTCGTGGCCTCCATGGAGCTCATGGAGCAGTTGACGGGCTTTAACGTGACGCGCGGCGCGCTGGCGGCGTTCCGTCGCCCGCGTCAGATTCCGGTTGATGAGTTCTTGGGCGGCGTCGTCGAGGCGGCGGGGGATCGTCCGGTGCGCGTGTGCGTGCTTGAGGGTATTGTCGACCACACCAATGTTGGCGCGATTTTCCGCTCGGCGGCTGCGCTGAACGTCGATGGCATTTTGGTGAGCCCCACTTGCTGTGACCCGCTGTACCGTCGCTCGGCCCGCGTGAGCATGGGCACGGTTTTCCAGGTGCCTTGGACGCGCATTGGCAGCGAGGCGCGCGTATGGCCGCATGATGGGCTGGCGGCGCTGCACGATGCCGGCTTTTCGTGTGCCGCCATGGCGTTGACGGACGATTCCGTATCGTTGGACGATTCCGCGCTGCAGGAGATTGATCGCCTGGCAATCTTTATGGGCACCGAGGGTGCTGGCTTGGGCGCCAAGACCATTGCGGGCTGCGACCGAGCCGTGCGTATTCCGATGGCGCACGGGGTCGATTCGCTCAACGTGGCCGCGGCGAGCGCCGTCGCCTTTTGGCAGCTGTGCCCGCACGTGAGTAATGAGTATCACTACCAGCCAGGTTTGTATCACTAGGCAGTTTTCCGCACCGTGCTCTAATTCGGGGTGTTTCGGTCGCCGCCAGTCGGTGCTAAGCTAGTATTGGCTTTGGTCTTAAATTGCCGTTATGTTGTTTGACGTACGCTGGCGGGGAGGGCGTGTGGCTAAGAAATCTACGGCTATCGATGTAACGCAGGGTGTCATTTGGCAGCAGCTGCTTTCGCTGTGCGTTCCCATCTTCTTTAGCTCGTTTTTTCAGCAGGCCTACACGCTTATCGGTACCTATATCGTCGGCCAGTTT
>CABUMU010000151.1 GCA_902492855.1 uncultured Collinsella sp.
CCTTCGGCGGCGCGGCCTGCGGTGACTTTGGGGCAGCCCGGTTTTCCGTTGAGCGACGCGCCCCACGCACAACCCTTATGTCGGTGGGCTGATGTGTTGCGTCCCTGATGGCTACAGGGTTGAAATGAAGGTGGACAGGCGATTTAGGCCTTCGTCCAGATTTTTGTCGGAGACGCAGTAGCTTAAGCGGATGTGGCCTTCGGTTCCGAAGCAGTCTCCCGGGACTAGGGCTACGTTTGTCTCTTTGATGGCTTTGATGCAGAAGTCCTCGCTTGTTAGGCCGTACTGTTTGATGCTGGGGAAGGCGTAGAAGGCTCCCGCAGGTTCTACGACGTCGAGGCCCATAGCGTTTAAGGCTGCGAGCACGCGCTTGCGGCGGGTTCGGTAGACATTGAGCATGGGGGTCGGGTCGACGGTCAGGGCTCGGGCTGCGGCGTCCATTTCGAAGGAGACGGCGCTCGATACTAGGTATTGATGAGCCTTTGCGATCTCGGCGATGACGGGGGCTGCGGCTGCGAGCCAGCCCAAGCGCCAGCCGGTCATGGCCCAGGGCTTGGAGAAGCTCTCGATGACCACCATCTGCTCGCGTAGCTCCGGGTGGCGCTGGGCGAAGCGCTCGTAGCCGTCCACATAGACGAGGCGGTTGTATACGTCGTCGCAGACTACGTAGATGCCCGCCTGCTCCGCCACGCGCGCCACGGCGTCGAGCGATGCTGCGTTGAGGATGCAGCCCGTAGGATTGTTGGGCGTGCAGATGACGATGGCCTTGGTCGCCGGCGTCACGCAAGCACGTAGTGCGTCCTCGTCAATCTGGAATTGCGCAGGCTCCGTATCCAAAAAGACCGCCTGGGCGTGGTTGGCCACGACGATGCTCTCGTACAGGCCAAAGGCCGGCGTGGGGATGATGACCTCGTCGCCGGGGTTGAGCATGGCCATAAACGTAGCCGACAGGGCCTCGGTCGCACCATCGGTCAGGATGACCTCATCGGCGGAAAATGCCAGGCCCGCGTCACCCATATATTTGGACAGTGCCTCGCGCAGGGCGGGACGGCCGTTGTTGGGCGGATAGTGCGTGTCGCCGCGGTCGAGCGAGGCCGTCACCTCGGCGCTAATCACATCGGGCGTGGGAAAATCGGGCTCGCCAAGCGCAAGCGCGATGCACCCCGGGTGCTGGGCGGCGAGCGCATTGATCCGACGGATGCCGGAGGGCTTGAGCGTGGCAAGCGAGGTATTCATGGGCAGACGCATGGCGTTCCTTTCGTAAGGGTTGCACTAGGATAGCGCGGCGGAGCGCCACCAGACGGTGTAACCTAAACGGAAACCAACCGGAAAGGAGGTGGCATGGAGACGACCACACGCGGCGATGTACCAAAAACGTTGCAAACCATTGCGTATATCAGCATTCCCAATAGCGCCGATCTTGAGTTTTTGCTCTGGGACCTGCAAGATGCCATCGCGGCCTATGCCCGGCTTTCCGACACCGTACTCCCCCACCCGGTTGACTTGAAGGCGGATGATGCCGGTGCAGTCGATGGCATAGTGCTCGCTGTTGATGATGCATTTGACGATGAGGCTATGATCGCTGTCGAGCAGATACTCGATCGCCTTGGGAATACAGAAACACGCGTCTATGTCGTCGTCCAGGCCCTGTCCAACAACGCCAAGCAGACGGACGAAGTCCTCGACCGCCTGTACCGGGCATGTATTCTACGTGACCTGCCATGGTGCGACGGCGTTGTCATCTGTGCCGGCGGCGGCATTGCGGCGCTTCGTCATTCCCCACGCATGGGCCTCTTGCGCCGACCATTTTCGGAAGCGATGGATAAGCTTGTGGGCGCCGTGCGCATGGGCTGCTCCATTGAGCATGCGCAGCTGCTTGGCGGTGGCAATGCCGGTAGCGTCGATGCCGACGGCATGGTGCGCGTCAAGCCCGCGCTGCCCGCACCGATCTGGCATGCCATCATGAAATGCCTCGGCACCCATGCTCAATCAAGTATCTAAATTAGAGAGCTGCCCAGTCAACGGCCTCGCGCCAGCGCTCAACAAGACGCTCCAGGCGCCACGCCGCATTGGCGGGACTTGTCGAGGGCAGGACGATGGCCGGCAGCCCGGTGCGTTCTTGTAGATAGCGCTTGTAGAGCCGGCCTGCCGTGCCACCGTTACAGACAACGACCTCGATAGGAGCTGCGCCGGTAATGCGCTCGACATGCGCCGGAACGACGTTTTTGATGCTGGCGTCACTCGAACCCTTAATGTCGCAGCTCTCGATCACGTCCCACAGGGCCACGCCGCCGTTCAGTAGCATGGATCGCTTGGCGGCAATCGAGGCGTCGAGCGTCGCTGGCTCGCTGCCTGCCAGAGCGTCGCCCTCGTTGGGCGGTACAGGAACACCAAGGCATGCAGCCATCACGCGCCAAAAGCGGTTCTGGGGGTTGCCGTAATAGAAGGCGTTGGCGCGCGAGAGCACCGAGGGAAACGACCCCAGCACCAAAACGCGCGAGCGCTCGTCAAACACGGGCTCAAACCCATGCTCAATATGTTGATAGCCCTCGTCCGGCGCGGCCACGAGCTAGGCCCTCAGCAGATAGCGCACCTCATAGGGTGCAAGCTCGAGGGTACCCGTAAGCTCGACCGTGGGCGCCTCGTCGGCAAGCAGGTCGACGAAGGAGCCGTTGAGTTCGCCGGCTCCAAAGGTATAGGGCTCGTTCACGGCATTGACCGCCACGAGCACCGTCGCATCGTCGCAAGCGCGCTCGAACAGTAGCCGCTTGTTCTGGATCACCACATTGCGATAGGCACCGTAGTTGAGGGCACGGGCCGCCGCGTCGTTTGCCGAGCGCAGGTGCGCGAGCCGCTTGACAAATGCCGTCAGCTCGTTGGGCGCAGGCTCATCGAGCGCAGGACGCAGCGCCCAATCGCCATCGGGGCCGCCCTTTTCGCCGACAATTCCCCACTCACTGCCATAGTAGACGCATGGGATACCCGGCATACCAAAGAGCATGCCGTAGGCGGGGCGTAGGCAGGACTTGTCCGTCAGGATGCTCGCCAGGCGCGGCACATCGTGGTTGTCGACAAACGACAGCAGATGCTTGCCGCGATAAATGCACCACGGGTCACCGCCAAACTGGCGATGCAGCGAGTGGGCAATCTCGAACATGTTGACCGAGTTAAAGCTGGAGTACAGGCCCTTGTAGCACTCGTAGTTGGTGCAGGAGTCGAGCATCTCGTCGTTGACGATCTGGTTGTAGTCGCCGTGGAGCGTCTCGCCGATCAGCACAAAGTCGGGCTTGAGCTCACGGGTAAAGGCGTGCAGGCGGCGCATGAAGTCGCGGTCGAGCATATAGGCAACGTCCAAGCGCAGGCCGTCGACGCCAAAGACCTCGGCCCAGCGACGCACGGACTCAAGCAGGTAATCGACCACGGCGGGATTTTGCAGGTTGAGCTTCACAAGCTCAAAATGGCCTTCCCAGCCCTCATACCAAAAGCCATCGCCATAGCAGGAGTCGCCGTCAAAGCTGACGTGGAACCAATCCTTGTAGGGCGAGTCCCACTTACGCTCCTGCACATCGCGGAAGGCCCAAAAGCCGCGACCGACGTGGTTGAAAACGGCATCGAGCACCACGCGGATGCCATGGGCATGCAGCGTGTCGCATACGGCGGCAAAGTCGGCATCCCCACCCAGGCGGCGGTCGATATGGCGCAGGCTGCGCGTGTCGTAACCGTGGCTATCAGACTCGAGTGGAGGATTGATCAGCACGGCGCCAATACCGAGTCCCTGCAGGTAGTCGGCCCATTGGGCGATTTTCATAATGGGAGCATCGGGGTTGGGTGCGGCGCCGGCAGCTTGGGAGAGTTCATCCTCGGCAACGGGCGCGGCGTTTTCGCGCGGAGCTCCACAAAAGCCCAGCGGATA
>CABUMU010000152.1 GCA_902492855.1 uncultured Collinsella sp.
AACCCGCGACCCCAACCTTGGCAAGGTTGTGCTCTACCAACTGAGCCATGTCCGCTTGCGGGTTATTAATTTACGCGAGTTGTCCAAAAGACGCAAGTACTTTTTTCAAAAAACTTGTCTGCCGCATGTTCTTAATAGCCAAACGCGCTAAAGCGATTGGCTAGGCACACGATTCCAGCGCTCCGCTAAACAGCTTCACCATCTGCACGCGCGTGCCGGCGCCGTCCGTACGACGAGCAACCTCCACGTTATCGACGAGCATACGCATAAGCTTGATGCCACGGCCGCGTTCCTCGGATGCGACCGGTTCGCTCGTTTCATCGATAGAATAGCCGGCACCTCGATCAAGTACCTCGACCACAACGCGATCGCCATAGGCCTGAACCGTCAGGACGCACCCGATACCGCCCGCATGGTCATAGGCATTACCCAGCGCCTCCCCCGACGCCAATGCGACATCGTAGCGCTCGTCACGGCGCAACGGAAGCGATTCAAGGAGTTCGGCGATGCGATGTCGGTAGTATGGAAGATTCTCGATACCCTGACGGACCTCAACGCTCTTACTCCAGCGAGGCAGCTCCCCCACCGGAATGGCAGGAATTGACTCCCGTGCCGGCCCCACGACATGAAGGATATCGACAAGACGAGCAATCTCCAAAAAGCGAACAACTTCACCCGATGCATTGACGAGCGAAAGCAGGCCTTCTCGCCTCATGAGCTCACGAGCGCGCGTAAGCAGGAATGCCAAGCCCGTCGAATCGATAAAGCTAACAGCCTGACAGTTGATGACAACACGACGCACGCCGCGGCCAATCAAAGCATCCAACCGCCGACGCAGCGCAGGCACCGTGGCGATGTCGATATCGCCTGGTGGCGTCAAAACCGCTATGTCATTCCACTCATTCATACGACCATGGTTCCCCAAAAAAGCCCACTCGATGCATTCGTTTCCCCAACCGTGCGGATTCAGCCCGCTCAGCGTCGTCTATGAACGACCCCGTAAAAACTCAAGGGACACCAATGCAATGTCATCGTCCAGCGCCGATTCGGTAAATCGGTCAAGCTCGCCCAAGACCTTGCCGCAAATGCCCGACACGCCCTCCCCCGAAACAGAAAGCAGAAGATCGCGCAAGCGCTGCTCGCCAAAGAACGCTCCGGTGCGGTCGCGGGCCTCAATCGTTCCATCCGTATACATGAAGAGCATGTCGCCAGGAGCGAACGTAAACACGCCTGTCTCGTACACCATGCTCTCAAAGGCACCGATTACACCCGATTGACATCCAAGTAGCTCGACCTCTCCCCCACGTGCCTCGCCGCCACCCAGCGGCATCGACTCTGGCCTAATGACCATGGTCGGAGGATGGCCCGCCGAACAATACGTTGCGCGTCCGGCCTTAAGGTCAATCTTGGCGATAAAGGCCGTCACGAACGTCTCGACCCTCGAAAAGCCCATGAGCATGCTGTTAAGGGAGCGTGCCATGCGGGCCGGTCCAGCGCCCTCCCAAGCATATGCCGTCAGGGCCGTCTTGACGAGCGCGGACATCGATGCGGCCTCAATACCTTTGCCAGACACATCACCCAGAATCATGACGGCGCAGTCGTCGGGAAGACGGATGAGCGTATAGAAATCGCCGCCGACCAACGCCGAGTTCGTGGCCGACAGGTACACCGAATCGGTTGCGATACCCGGAACATCCCCCAGGGAATTTCTCATGCCAATCTGAAGGGTCTGAGCGATATGGCGCTCCTCGCGCTTTTGAGATTCGCCTTCGTAGATCAGTTCAAAGTCATGCGCCAAGTGCACCAAGTAGTCATATTCAAGGTCATCAATCGGCTCTTGGCTACCATCACGAAGCAGCAGCGCGCGCGTCGTCGGGCTCTTCGCAACAGAAGCAGGAACAATCGCGTCGTTACCGTGCTTACCATCACCCTCAGAGCGCGGGCGCCCCGCCTCGATGCCGGAGTCGACGTAGAGACCTTGACAAGGCAGACCATGCGCCCTAAGCCAGCCTCCCATAGGCATCGATTCGTCAACGCGAGTTATACGGACGTGTTTAAGGTCCTCGGCACTCGTACCGCCCAAAACAGATGCCTCAAAGCCATCAGGGCCAGCCCCCAGACGTGCCGCTGGCGCCGTCGTGGAAAAGAAAAGCTTCTCGGGATCGTCCGGCAAAGCAACGCGACTGCCGCCTTCAAAATCTATGACGTAGGAATCCAGACTGGCGTCATACTCGACAGGGCAAAAATGGCAGTTAAGCATATTGCAGATCTCGGACGATACCGCCTGGGTAGCCGCGGCGGAATCGTCTAGAAAGGTAAACAACTCATCACGCAAGACATTGAGCGAGCGGCCAAGCTCGGCCGTGCGACGGGAGCGAAGGCTCGATGCCATGCCGACCAGCTGGATAGATAGGTAATCGCAAATGACCTCGAGCACATTAACGTCATAGGCGAGCGGTGCCTGAGGGCGTTTCCAACCAACTTCCAGCACGCCAAGGATCTGCGTACCGTAAAAAACGGGAAGACAGATCTCGCTGCGGTACGGAGGCATATCCTGCATACGCAACAGGTGCTTAGAACGATTGTCTAGGTCCATAAACATACCGGAGGCGGCCTTATCACCCTTAAGGTCCTGTTGAATCGACAAGCGACAGGCACGCGACTCACGAAGAACATACGTCGGAATGCCAGCGCCATACGGCAAAAACTCAGGCAGGTAGCTGTCGTACAGCTCCTTGGAAACACCGCGAAGTTTAAAACCGCCGCTCTCAGAAAAATAGATAGCGGCACCCGAAGCACCGAGCGTTCCTACAAGCTGGTTCAAAACGGTATCAAGCAGGCTAGGTAGCTCATCGGAGCCCACGGTACTCATAATGACCGAGAGCGTGCCAGAGAGGCGCTTGTTAGCCACTCTAAGCTCCGAAAGAGCACGCTTGAGCTGACGGTCGTGCGAATACTGTTCTTCGATGCTATGGAGCGCCACCAGGACACGTGGCGCGCGGCGCCCAAAGATGCGTGGAGGCGTTACGGAGCCCGCACGAACCAAGACGGGGATAAAGGAGCCGTCACTCAGCTTGAGCATCAGTTCGTTCTCGGAGCCATCAGTTTCAAATGGCAGACGATGTTCCGTCGCACGTTCAAAAGCGGACGAGTACAGGACGTCTTTAACATCTCCACCAATGACGTCGGCGCGTTCCTCGCACATCAAACCAAGTAAGCGATTATTCACATGCAGAATGGTTCCGTCGAGCTCGCAGATGATGACAGCATCGCTCGTGATCTCGACTAGTTGGGCAACGTCTGCCCACTCGTTGTGTTCAAGCGTTTCCATCGTGGACCCCGCCGTCTATCGGTAACAAAAAAGCCTCCGAAGAGGCTTCTCAAATGCGATGGTGTCGGAGGCGGGACTTGAACCCGCATGACCAAAAAGCGGTCACTAGCACCTCAAGCTAGCGCGTCTGCCAATTCCGCCACTCCGACATGCTATGTTGTTGATTCACGGTTCGTTTTGTTGGACCCGCGCGTTCAACGAGGAAGATAATAACCTATGATTCGAGAACTGTGCAAGCACTTTTTTCAAAAAAGTTTACGAATTTGTAAATGCGCAGGTAGATCCGTGTGTCCGGCCCCGAATCGGTGTTGCCTCCCGGCGCGTCCTCGGGCATGAGCGATATTTTGCTGCGCACTTCGTGCTGCAAAATATCGCTCCCCCTGCGGAATGCGCCGGGAGGCAACACCGATTCGGGGCCTGCAAATACGTACTTCAGGCACAGTTCTCAAACATGTTCTGGGAGCTGATATAAA
>CABUMU010000153.1 GCA_902492855.1 uncultured Collinsella sp.
ATGGCAAACGGTTAGCCATGGTGAACATAAATACAACGCCCTGTGGGCGCCGGGGGAGGAACACGGACGTGAAGCTCGATACGCTCGAGATTGGAAAGGACGCCGTTGTCGCATCGGTGGCATCGGACGACCAGGCACTCCGACAACATATTTTGGACATGGGCCTAACACCGGGCACCGAAGTCACCATGATGAAGTACGCCCCCATGGGCGACCCGCTCGAGATTCGCCTGCGTGGCTACGAGTTGACGCTGCGCAAGGACGATGCCGCACGGATTGAGCTCGTGGGTGTTCACGACACAGGTACGGGTCCGCGCGCTAACGCCGCAATCGGCACGACGGAGCACCCGGCACTCGGCGAGGGGACGTATTCGCCCCGCGCGGCAAAGACGGCCGTGCCCGAGGGTGCGCCGCTGCATTTTGCCCTTGCCGGTAACCAAAACTGCGGCAAGACCACGCTGTTTAACCAGCTGACGGGCTCCAACCAGCATGTCGGTAACTTTCCCGGCGTGACGGTCGACCGCAAAGATGGCACTATCCGCAACCACCCCGAGGCGGGCGTTACCGACCTGCCTGGCATCTATTCGCTGTCGCCGTACACGGGCGAAGAGATCGTTAGCCGTCAATTCATCCTTGACGAAAACCCCGACGCCATCATCGATATCATCGACGCCACCAACATCGAGCGTAACCTGTACCTGACGCTGCAGCTTATGGAGCTCGACCGCCCCATGGTCATCGCGCTCAACATGATGGACGAGGTGACGACCAACGGCGGCGCCATTGACGTCAACCTGCTCGAGAGTCTGTTGGGCGTGCCGGTCGTCCCCATTAGCGCCGCACGCAACGAGGGTATCGGCGAGCTGGTGGACCATGCCCTGCATGTGGCGCGTTTCCGCGAGCGTCCCGGCCGCCTGGACTTCTGCGCACCCGATGGCCCAGACGGCGGTGCACTGCATCGCTGTATTCACGGCATTGCCAACCTTATCGAGGACCATGCCGCGACGGCGCACATTCCCGTGCGTTTTGCGGCGACCAAGCTGGTTGAGGGCGACGAGCTGGTGACCGAGGCGCTTCACCTGGATCGCAACGAGCTCGACGCCATCGAGCACATCATTACCCAGATGGAGGGCGAGGCCGGCACCGACCGCCTGTCCGCGCTGGCCGATATGCGCTTTAGCTTCATCGGCGACGTGTGTGGGCGCTGCGTCGTCAAGCCGCACGAGAGCCGCGAGCACGTGCGCTCCGTCAAGATCGACCGCATCCTGACAGGTCGTTACACGGCCATCCCGGCGTTCCTGGTGATCATGGGTCTCGTTTTTTGGCTGACGTTTGGCGTGATCGGCGCGGCGTTGCAGGGACTCATGGAGGACGGCATCGCTGCCATCATCGCCTCGGCCGATGCGGGCCTCAAGGCGTTCGGCACCAACGACGTGGTGCGCTCGCTGGCTGTCGACGGTGTGCTTACGGGTGTGGGCAGCGTGCTGACCTTCCTGCCGATTATCGTCGTGCTCTTCTTGTTCCTCTCCATTCTGGAAGACTCGGGCTACATGGCGCGCGTCGCCTTTGTCATGGATAAGGTGCTGCGTCGTTTTGGCCTGTCGGGCCGCAGCTTTGTGCCCATGCTCGTCGGGTTTGGCTGCACCGTGCCGGCTATCATGTCGACCCGTACGCTCCCATCCGAGCACGACCGCAAGATGACGGTCATGCTCACGCCGTTCATGAGCTGCTCGGCCAAGTTGCCGGTCTACGGTCTGCTGTGCGGGGCGTTTTTCCCACAGGCGACGGTTCCCGCCATGGTCTCGCTCTATCTGATCGGTATCGTGGTCGGCTGCATTGCGGCTTTGGTGCTCAACCGCACGGCATTTAAGGGCGATCCGGTGCCATTTATCATGGAGCTTCCCAATTACCGCCTGCCGAGCATCAAGACGACAGTGATGCTGGCATGGGATAAGGCCAAAGACTTTATTACCAAGGCCTTTACCATTATCTTTGCCGCTACGGTGGTCATCTGGTTCCTTCAGACGTTCGATATCCGCTTTAATGTGGTCGCCGATCAGTCGCAAAGCCTGCTTGCGGGCCTCGGCAGCATCATCGCGCCGGCGCTGGCGCCGCTTGGCTTTGGCGATTGGCGCGCATCCACGGCGCTCGTCACCGGACTTATCGCCAAGGAGAGTGTCATCTCGACCCTCACCGTGCTTTTGGGCGCGACCTCGCCCGCGGCACTGTCGACCATGTTTTCGCCGTTTACCGCTTACGTGTTCCTGGTCTTTACGTTGCTGTACCCGCCCTGCGTGGCGGCCATCGGCGCCGTCAGGAGCGAGTTGGGCGCGCGCTATGCCGTTGCCGTGTTCGCGTTTCAAGTGACGGTCGCCTGGATCGTGGCGTTTGTCGTGCATTCGGCGGGCATATTGCTGGGGTTGGCTTAGTATTTTATTGACGGCGCAACCTCTGTGTATCGAATTGTTTCGGTCCCGTGTCCGTTACTGACGGATGCGGGACCGTTGCTATATAATCCCCTCCGCTCAAAATGATTGGAGATGTTATATATGAGTCAGGCAAGGCAAGACGGCATCACGCTCAGGCAGTGGCTCCCACTCGTCGGGCTCACCTGCTGTGCGTTCGTGTTCAACACGTCGGAGTTTATGCCCATCGGCCTTTTGACTGATATCGCCGCGTCGTTCTCGCTCACCGAGGCCCAGGCGGGCATCATGATCTCGGTCTATGCCTGGGGCGTCATGCTGCTGTCGTTGCCGCTCATGGTGTTCGCTTCGCGTTTCGAGTTTAAGCGGATGCTGCTGGGTGTGCTTGCCGTGTTCTCGCTCGGTCAGTTCCTGTCCGCTGTGGCGCCGACCTATCCCATCCTGGTCTGCGCGCGCCTGGTGGTCGCTTGCGCACATGCCGTGTTCTGGTCAGTCGCCTCGATTATGGCCTCGCGCCTGGTCGACACTCGCCACGGCGCGCTCGCCATCAGCATGATTGCTACGGGCTCGTCCATCGCGCAGATCTTTGGCCTGCCTCTCGGTCGCGCCATTGGCTTGGCCGTGGGCTGGCGCATGACGTTTGCCGTGGTCGGGAGCCTCTCAGCCATCGCGGCCGTCTACCAGGCAGCGGTGTTCCCGGCCATGCCGGCGGGTGAGCGCTTTACTGTCAAACAGCTGCCCGAGCTGCTCAAGAACCCGCTCCTCATCGCGCTCTACGCAGTCACGGTCTTCATGGCGACCGGCTATTACGCAAGCTACAGCTATATCGAGCCTTTCCTGGCTCAGGTCGCCCATGTCGACGCAAGCGCTATCACCATGACGCTGACGGCGTTCGGCTGCTCCGGTCTGCTCGGAAGCTGGCTGTTCGGCCGCCTGTTCGATGGGCATCGCTTCCCGTTCTTGGCTATCACGCTCTCCGGCGTGCCGGTGGCCCTGCTGCTCATGGGGCCGGCCGCATCGTCGCTCGTGACAGTGCTTGCCGTCTGCGCACTGTGGGGTTGCTGCGCCACGGCCTTTAACGTGGCGTTTCAGGCCGAGCTCATCAAGCACACGCCGGCAGATTCGTCGGCCGTCGCCATGTCGATCTTCTCGGGCCTGTTCAATCTGGGCATTGGCACGGGTACCGCGATCGGCGGAGCCGTGGTTTCGGGTCCCGGTATCGCCTGGATCGGCTTCGCGGGCGGGTCGATTGCCGTCGTGGGCGTCATCCTCGCTATCACGGTGATGTACCCGGCCATTCGCCGCGCAAAGCCCGTTGCCTAATCACGTTTCCTCATCAGTTGCGGTGGAATA
>CABUMU010000154.1 GCA_902492855.1 uncultured Collinsella sp.
CGGCTTTGAGATGAGCGCCCACGACATCCCCGACCTGGTGCCCGTTATCTCGGCCGTGGCATCGTTGGCGCAGGGCCGCACGTTCATCCGCGATTGCGCCCGCCTGCGCATCAAGGAATCCGACCGTCTGGCCACTACCACCCGCGAGCTCACCGCGCTGGGCGCACAGGTGCGCATTGCCGGCGACGACCTCATCGTCAAGGGTGTCAACGCCTTTACTGGCGGCGAGGTCGATTCGCACAACGACCACCGCATCGCCATGATGGCTGCCATCGCTGCGAGCCGCGCCACTGGCGAAGTTGTGATCCACGGCGCCGAGGCCGTCAACAAGTCCTATCCCGATTTCTTTGACCACTACCGCCTGCTGGGCGGCAAGGTCACGCTCGAGGAGGAATAGCATGTCCTCGACCTTTGGCAACGTCTTGCATCTGAGTATCTTTGGCCAGTCGCACTCCCCCGCTATCGGCTGCTCGCTCGACGGCATTCCTGCCGGTATTGCCGTTGACCAGGAGCAGCTGCAGGCCTTTTTGGACCGTCGTGCCCCCGGTCGCGACGAGACCGCAACCAAGCGCCACGAGGCCGACGCCGCGCATATCATTGCCGGCGTGGTCGATGGACATACCACCGGCGCGCCCATTGCCGCGATTATCGAGAACACCAACACGCGCTCCAATGATTACTCCGAGCTGCGCTGCAAGCCCCGTCCCGGACATGCGGACTTCCCCGCGCGCGTGAAGTATCACAACATGCACGATGTTGCTGGTGGCGGGCATTTTTCCGGCCGCCTAACGGCACCCTTATGCATCGCCGGCGGCATTGCGCTACAGGCACTCGAGGCCCGCGGCATTCAGGTCATGGCGCACGTCGCGCAGATCGGCGGCATCTCCGACCTGCCGATGGACGATATGGTCTATCGAGAGGCCGACCGCAAGGCGATCCTTACGAACGACCTGCCGTGCATTGACGCCGCCGCAGCCGGCCGCATGCGCGAGGAGATTCTGGCCGCGCGCGATGAACTCGACAGCATCGGCGGCATCGTGGAGTGCGGCATTTACGGGCTTCCCACGGGCATCGGCGACCCCATGTTCGACGGCATCGAGAACCGCATCGCGCAAATCGCGTTTGGCATTCCCGCCGTAAAGGGCGTGGAGTTTGGCATGGGCTTTGCCGTGGCCGCCATGCGCGGCAGCGAGAACAACGATCCCTATCGCATCGACGCCGAGACCGGCGAGATCGAAGTCGAGTCCAATAACGCCGGCGGCATCCTGGGCGGTATTTCGACCGGCGCGCCCGTCATGTGGCGCATGGCCGTAAAGCCGACGCCCTCAATTGGCCGCGAGCAGCAGACCGTAGACATGGACGCCATGGAAAATGCCGAGCTCTCGGTCCACGGCCGTCACGATCCCTGCATCGTCCCCCGAGCTGTCCCCGTAGCCGAAGCAGCCGCAGCGCTGGCCATCTGGGACGCCCTCCTCGAGGACGCCGCCCAGCTTTAGTCCACCCACCCCAAGGGTAGTTAATTTGGGACGGGGCTATTTTAGCTACCCCCATATACCGGTTCATATTTGCCCCGGCCCCCATCGATTCGCCGACAGTCAAAGGGTAGCTAAAATAGCCCCGTCCCAAATTAACTACCCCCGCACAACGATTCACGAAAGGGGCCTCCATGGACCTTGCCGATATTCGCCAAGCCATCGATGGCATCGATACCACGCTCCTCAACAGCTTTATCGAGCGTATGGACATTGCCACCAAGGTCGCAAAATCAAAGATCGAGATGGGCAAGGCCGTCTTTGACCCCGCCCGCGAGCGCTCAAAACTCAACAACCTCGCCAGCCGCGCGCCCGAGCGCTACGAGGCGCAGACCATCACCCTGTTCCGCCTCCTTATGAGCATGAGCAAGGCCGAGCAGCAGCGCTACATCAACGAGCTCAAGGGCATCACCGTCTCGCAAAAGGCCCACGCCACGGCTGCAGCCTTTGACACGCCCTTCCCTCAAACGGCCACAGTTGCCTGCCAGGGCGTGGAAGGTGCCTATAGCCAGATCGCCGCGTGCAAACTCTTCGACGTGCCCGACATCGCGTTTTTCGAGACCTTCGAAGGCGTTATGCGCGCTGTGCGCGACGGCTTCTGCGAGTTTGGCGTGCTGCCCATCGAGAACTCCACCGCCGGCTCGGTCAACGCCGTCTACGACCTGCTCGCCCAGTTCGACTTCCACATCGTGCGCTCGCTTCGCCTCAAGATCGACCACAACATGCTCGTCAAGCCCGGCACCAAGCTCGCCGACGTGCGCAAGGTTTACAGCCACGGCCAAGCCATTGCCCAGTGTGCGGGCTTTATCGAGTCCCACGACCTGCACGCCACCAAGTACCCCAACACCGCCATGTCGGCCGAGATGGTCGCCAGCTCCGAGCGCACCGATATTGCCGCCATCGCATCGCGCAGCTGCGCGGCACTCTATGGCCTGGAGGTGCTGGAGCCCAACATCCAGGACTCGGACAACAACTACACGCGCTTTGTCGTCATCAGCCGTGAGCCGCGCGTCTATCCCGGTGCCAACCGTACCTCGCTCATGATTACCACGGCCAATGAGCCGGGCGCCCTCTACCGCGTGCTCGAGCGCTTCTATGCGCTCAACATCAACCTCATCAAGCTCGAGAGCCGCCCCATCCCCGGCCGCGACTTTGAGTTTATGTTCTACTTTGATCTGGACTGCCCCTTTGGCAGCAAGGCCCTCGACGACCTGCTCGATTCTATCGACGACGTGTGCGAGAGCTTCACCTACTTTGGCAGTTACACGGAGGTGCTCTAGATGACCGATACCGCCGCAACCCGCCCCTACGGAGTGCTGGGCCGCGTGCTGGGCCACAGCTACACCCCAACCATCTACAAGGAGCTCGCTGGGCTCGAGTACGTGCGTTTTGAGCGCGAGCCCGAGGATCTTGAGGCCTTTATGACGGGCGACGAGTGGGAGGGCACCAACGTGACCATCCCCTACAAGCGCGCCGTCATGGAGTATCTGGACGAGCTGAGCCCGCTCGCCGAGCGCATGGGCAACGTCAACACCATCACGCGCCTGCCCGACGGCCGCCTGCGCGGCGATAATACTGACTACTTTGGTTTTCAGTGCCTGGTCGAGGAGCTGGGAGTTGAGGTTACCGGCAAGAAAGTTCTCGTGCTCGGCGCCACCGGTGGCGCCGGCACCACGGCGAGCATGGTGCTGGGAGACCTGGGCGCCATCGTCGTACCCGTGGGTCGCACAAGCGAGGTCAATTACGACAACATCGCGCAGCAATCCGATGCCGCGCTGCTCGTCAACTGCACGCCTGCCGGCATGTTCCCCCACTGCCCCGACGCCCCCTGCACGCTCGAAGGACTCGATGCGCTCGAAGGCGTCATCGACATTGTCTACAACCCCGCCCGCACGGGTCTGATGTTCGAGGCCGAGCGCCGCGGCATCCCCTACATCGGCGGACTGCTGATGCTCGTGGCACAGGCGGCACAGGCCGTCGAGCGCTATACCGGCCAGGTCACCCCGCGCGAGCGCATCCTGGACGTAACGGAGCGCCTGTCGCGCCATGAGCAGAACATCGCCCTGATTGGCATGCCGGGCTCGGGCAAGACCCGCGTGGGCGAGCAGATCGCTCAGCTCACGGGCCGCGAGCACATCGACCTCGATCGCGCCCTCGAGGAGCGCCTGGGCATGCCCTGCGCCGACTTTATCGTCAAGTGCGGCGAGGCGGCCTT
>CABUMU010000155.1 GCA_902492855.1 uncultured Collinsella sp.
TCGACGCTGCGCGGGCCGCATTTGGACAATCTGACGTTCAACTTCAAGGGCGCGACCAGAAGGTCAGCGCCCTTTCGTTTCACGTCACCTTGCCTCAAATGCGACCCGCTCGCTGTCCGTCCTCTGCCTGCGGCGTTGTCTTGCTCCGGATGCGGCAGTTAGGGACGTTCCTTTTCTGCCGGCAGCTTGGGACACTCCTTGTAGTCATTGGGGACGTTCTTAAACGACTACATAGAACAAGAGTGGATGATCTCCCGGTTTGAGCCTGCATTCAAGCTCAAAGTGGGAGATCATCCACTCTCGTTTCGTTTGTTGATTTCGATGCCTACATTTGGAGGAAGAGTTCGTGGAGGCGGGTGTCTTCGTCGAGTTCGGGGTGGAAGGTTACGCCGAGCTGGTTGTCTTGGCGGGCGGCGACGATGCGGCCATCGACTTCGGCCAGGGCCTCGGCATCGCCGTGCACCTCAACGATGCGGGGCGCGCGGATAAACGTCAGCGGCACTTCACCGTCGATGCCGGCTACCTGCCCCTTGGTTCGAAAGCTGCCGAGCTGCCTGCCGTAGGCATTGCGCTCGACGAGCACATCCATGGTTGCCAGGCGCGGCGTCCCCTTATCGTCGTGGGCGGCAAGGTCGCGCGCCAGCAGAATCAAGCCGGCGCAGGTGCCCAGGACGGGCATGCCTTCAGCGATACGGGCACGAAGCTCCTCGAGCATGCCGAGCTCGGCAAGCAGCTTCCCTTGAACGGTGGACTCGCCGCCGGGAAGTACCAGACGGTCAAAGTCCTGCTTTAAATCAGCCGCCTGCCTCAGCTCAATACAGCGCGCGCCCAGCTCGGATAGTCTTGCCTCGTGCTCGGCAAATGCGCCTTGGACCGCCAGCACGGCGACCGTTTGGTCTGCATAATCGCTCATGTGCGATCCTTTCTGCTGGACTAGCGCCCGCGCTCTTCCATGATAATCTCGATCTCGTCGGCGTTGATGCCCACCATGGCCTCGCCCAGGTCCTCTGAAAGCTCGGCAATGAGCTTGGCATCGGTGAAGTTTGCCACGGCCTTGACGATGGCGGCTGCGCGCTTGGCGGGGTCGCCGCTCTTAAAGATGCCCGAGCCGACAAACACGCCTTCGGCGCCCAGCTGCATCATCAGCGCGGCGTCGGCGGGGGTCGCTACGCCGCCGGCGGCAAAGTTCACGACGGGAAGCTTACCCGTGGCATGGACCTCGCGCACCAGCTCGACCGGAACCTGCAGTTGCTTGGCTGCCTCAAAGAGCTCGTCGTTGCGCAGGGCAACAACGTCACGGATCTGCTTTTGGATCTTGCGCATGTGACGCACGGCCTGAACGACGTCGCCCGTACCCGGCTCACCCTTGGTGCGAATCATCGTGGCGCCTTCGGCAACACGGCGCAGCGCCTCGCCCAGATCACGGGCGCCGCAGACAAACGGCACGTCAAACTGGGTCTTGTCGATGTGATAGACGTCATCGGCAGGGGAGAGAACCTCGGACTCATCGATGTAGTCGATCTCGATGGCCTGCAGGACCTGCGCCTCGACGATGTGACCGATGCGGCACTTGGCCATGACGGGGATGGAGACGGCCTCCTGGATGCCCTTGATCATCTTGGGGTCGCTCATGCGCGAGACGCCGCCTGCGGCACGGATGTCGGCCGGGATGCGCTCGAGGGCCATGACGGCGCAGGCGCCTGCCTCCTCGGCGATGCGTGCCTGCTCGGGCGTGGTAACGTCCATGATGACGCCGCCCTTGAGCATCTGCGCGAGCTCGCGATTGAGTTTGACGCGGTCGGCCTTGCTGTTCTGTTCTGCCATGGTTGCTCCCTTGGTTGGCATGTGCATTGCTTGACGGAACATCCTATCGGGGAGCTGGGTATGACAAAATACTCAGTTTTCGAGATAATTACAAGGTCAGACTAATACCAGATTGAATGACTTAATAAGGTCAGGTGATAGGCTCATGCTTGACTACAATTTGGAAAAACGCGGCGAAGCATTGCTCTATGAGTATGTTTACCAGCAAATTCGAGATGATATCGTAGCTGGACGCATTGTGGCGGGGGAGCATTTGCCGTCTAAGCGCGCCTTTGCCAGTCATCTGGGAATCAGTGTTATTACCATCGAGAATGCATATAGCCAGTTACTCGCTGAGGGCTATATTTGCTCAATACCACGTCGTGGCTACTACGCTTGCGAGCTTCCGGATGCACCGGTTTTGGCTTCGGCTGCGGAGGGCATCGACCGAGATGCCGTCTCTGTGGGCCCCAGCGTGCATGATGTCAACGGACAGGTCGAGCGATTCGATGCGCTTTCTCCTTCTGCTTTGGAGGCGGCGCGGCTTTGGCAAAGCGCGCTACGGGCGACGCTGGCATCCGAAGACGAGCGCGAAATCTTTTCGCCCGCACCGGCGCAGGGCACTGCTCGGCTGCGACGCGCAATTGCTCACCATCTGCACGGGACAAGGGGTATGAATGTCGACCCCAACAACATCGTTATCGGTGCGGGCGCCCAGCTGCTCGATACCATGTTGGTTCAGTTGCTTGGCGCGGACAAGGTGTATGCGGTTGAGGATCCGGGCTATTTGCGTCTGACGCGTATCTATCAGGCTATGGGCTGCAAAGTTCGACATATCCCGTTGGATGATGAGGGCGTGGACTTGAGCACTCTGCAGAAAAGCGGGACCGATGTCCTTCACCTGATGCCGTCCCATCAGTATCCGACCGGTCTTGTGACGAGCATTGCGCGTCGCTATGCGCTTCTGAGCTGGGCCGCTGAGCGACCAGGTCGGTATCTCATCGAAGATGACTTTGATTGTGAGTTTCGCCTTGCCGGGAAGCCGATTCCCGCGCTCGCGTCGATTGATGCCGCCCAGTCGGTTATCTACACCAACACGTTTTCGAAGAGCCTTTCATCGGCGTTGCGTTTGGCGTACATGGTGTTGCCCGATGAGTTAATGGAGCGGTTTAGGCGCAACCTTGGTTTCTACGCCTCGTCGGTGAGCTCTGTTGATCAGGTCGCTTTGGCGCGTTTGCTGGAATCGGGTGATTACGAGCGACATGTGAACCGCGTGCGCGTTCGTGCTCGCGAGGCGCGTGATGGCCTGATGGCGCTTGTGCGGAAGGTATTTCCGGCAGGAGAGGTCTCGATCGAGCATGCAGACGCGGGCCTTTACTGTATCGTGGTTGCGGAGCGTGGAGCGGGCGGAAGCTCTTTTGTGCGGGCCCTCACGCGCTCGAGTATCCCTTTTGTCGATATCAGTGACTGTTATTGGTGTGCCGATGGCGCATCTGTCCCTGAAAACTCAAGTCAAATTCTTGTTCAGTATGACGATTTGAGTCCAAAAGCGCTAAATACCTTGGAATCGCAGCTAATGGGAGCACTCTGCAACCTAAGTGAGTAGGCTTTTGGAACTTTGGCGACCAGGCAGTTTTGTAACAAGCTATCTACCTGCGGTTTTGAAAAGCAGGATGACCGGGCTGCTCGGGATGTTCAAAAAAGTCTACTCACTTGTCGCGCAAAGCTTCTGCATGACAAAAAAATGGGGTTTTCAACAGAACTTCGTCCAGCTCTCGGCAAGCTTTTGGCCAGTTGGGGAGGGCTGTTGAAAACTTGGCAGTCCGTTCGGCACCATTTTTGGCGCGTTCGCGCCAATGCGTGACTGACTGGGTTGAAATTCGTGTTTTCCTGTGCCTATGAAAGATCTACTTTGTGACATATCGGCTTTTAGGTACTGGCG
>CABUMU010000156.1 GCA_902492855.1 uncultured Collinsella sp.
AGCGCCGAGGGCCCCGTCGCCCCGCGCCCGGTCCACTCCGCGCTCGACCTGTCCAAGCTCGAGGCTGCCGGCTTCCACATGCCCGACTGGGAGGAAGAGCTGGGGGAGTACATCAAGACGCTCTAGCCGCTATTAACTTTTCGAGAGTAAAAGCCGCCGTTCTTTAACGGCGGCTTTTCTTGTTGGTGGCTATCTGCGCAGTGATGCCAATAGTATTTTGCGGAAGATCTACCTCTCGCTTGGCATGGAAGTAGGGTGGCCGGGCTGGTCGTCGTAGGCGTATTTGCCGTACACGTTGACCTCCCACTGCTTTTTTTCGACCTTTGCTACAGAATCCAGGATGAATCCGGTTGCAAGGCTCAGGCTGCACAGGAACATAAACGACGCGGCGAGTATGGCGGTGGGGAAGCGCGGAAGGAGGCCGGTCTGGAAATACTCGACAACTATGGGCATGCCCAGGGCGAGGCCGATCACCGCAAACAGAAGCGCGACGAGGCTGAAGAACTTCAGCGGGCGGTAGTCCTTGAACAGCGTGCCGATCATCGCAACGACTTTAATGCCGTCGCTCACGGTATTGAGCTTGGACTCGGAGCCTTCCGGACGGTCTCGGTACTCGATGGGCACATCTTTGATGCGCCAGCGGTGGTCGACGGCGTGGATCGAGAGCTCGGTTTCGATCTGAAAGCCCTCGGAAAGCACTGGGAAGGTTTTAACGAACGGGCGGCTCATGGCGCGGTAGCCGGTCATGACGTCATCGAAGCTGTAGCTATAGATCCACTTGATCATGGCGCGGACCAGGTTGTTGCCAAAGCCGTGGAAGGCGCGCTTGTTTTCCTCGGCGTAGGTGCCGTTTGAAAGGCGATCGCCTACGGTCATGTCGGCCGTACCGTTAAGGATGGGCTCGCAGAGGGCCTTGGCCGCCTCGGCGGGGTAGGTGTCGTCGCCGTCGACCATCAGGTAGCAATCGGCGTCGATGTCGCGAAACATCTGGCGGCATACGTTGCCCTTTCCCTGACGGGGCTCAAAGCGGACCGTGGCGCCGTGCCCGGTGGCGATGCGTGAGGTATCGTCTGACGAGTTGTTGTCATAGACATAGACCGTCGCTTGCGGAAGCTCGCGGTGAAAGTCGTCGATGACTTTGCCGATCGTGGGCGCTTCGTTGTAGCAGGGGATGATGACGGCGATGGATTCAGAATTCACTCAATGCTCCTTATACGTTCAATCCTTGAAAGTATAGCCGTTTGGGCTTGGCATCCTAAGATGTGCGTTAGTTCTCCAGTTTTGTTGCGCGAATCGTTTGCATGGCCGTCGGGTCTATACTGTTCGTTTGTCAACGATTACGAGTAAAGGAGTTGCATCCGTGTCGGATCAGACAAAGCAACAAGAAACTCGCAGTCTGCCTGCGACGTTTGCTAAGAACGAATTTGAGAAGGACGCGTTTATCCTTCGTCAGCTGGTTACCAAGGATTTTAAGATCAAGTATCGCCGTAGCGTTCTGGGCGTCGCATGGTCGGTGCTCAACCCGCTGCTGATGATGATCGTCATGGCCATCGTGTTCTCGACGATTTTCGCCCAGGGCCGCAATGGCTCAATTACGCCCGAGATGTACCCGCTGTACTTGATCGTGGGTAACGTCACCTTTGCCGTCATGTCCGAGTCTACGAACCAGGCCCTGACGTCGATCGTGGGTGCTGCCCCGCTGCTCAAGAAGGTTAAGGTGCACCGCTGGGTCTTCCCAGTACAGAAGGTGCTCTTCTCGCTGGTTAACTTTGCCTTCTCGCTGGTCGCCGTTGCCATCGTTATGCTGTGGTTCCACGTTATGCCTTCTTGGCACCTGATTCTGCTGCCGGTCTGCCTACTGCTGCTTATGTGCTTCTGCATGGGCCTGGGCATGATGCTCTCCGCCCTCACGGTCTTCTTCCGCGATGTCATGCATCTGTGGAGCGTCGTCATTACGGCGGGGACTTACATTACGCCTATTTTCTGGACGACCGACTTCGTTGCGCAAATGCCGCATCTCGTGCGCATTCTGGTCTATGCGAACCCCATGTATAACTACCTGCAGTTTATGCGCGATATCTTCCTGTTCCAGACTACGCCCTCGCTTATGACGTTTGGTATGTGCGTTGCTTGGGCGGTTCTTGCGCTTGTTATTGGCTATACCGTGTTCCATAAGTCCGAGCGCAAGTTCATCCTCTACATCTAAGGAGTGCTGTGATGACTGAATCTGTTGTTGATTACAGCGAGCAGCCTCTGGCTGTCGAGGTCGACGACGTCACCATGATCTTTAACATGGCGTCCGAGTCGCTGACCAACCTCAAGGAGTACTTCATCAAGCTTGCCAAGCACGAGTTGTTCTTTGAGGAGTTTAGGGCGCTCAAGCATATCTCGTTTGATATTCATCGTGGCGAGGTCGTGGGTCTGGTTGGCACCAATGGTTCCGGTAAGTCTACGATGCTCAAGATTATCGCCGGTGTGCTTGAGCCTAGCGAGGGCAGCGTTAAGGTGCACGGTAACATTGCGCCGCTGATTGAGCTTGGTGCCGGCTTTGACCCCGAGCTGACCGCCCGCGAGAACATCTATCTGAACGGCGCCCTGCTCGGCTATACCAAGGAGTTCATCGACGCCAACTTTGACGGCATTATTGAGTTCGCTGAGCTTCAGAACTTTGTCGATATGCCGCTTAAGAACTTCTCCTCGGGCATGGTGGCGCGTATCGCCTTTGCAATCGCGACGATTACCGAGCCCGATATTCTGATCGTTGACGAGACGCTGTCCGTCGGTGATGTGTTCTTCCAGCAGAAGTGCGAGGCCCGCATCCAGCACTTTATCCAGAGCGGCGACGTGACGGTTCTGTTCGTTTCGCACTCCATGGAGCAGGTTGAGCGCATCTGCCAGCGTGCCGTTTGGATTGAGAAGGGTGACCTTCGCATGGACGGCCCGGTCAGTGAGGTCTGCAAGGCGTATCGCGAGCAGTTCAACTAGGTTATAATTACTTGCGCTTGGCCGAATTGTTTGGCTGGGCGTGCGGTTATTTGCTCCATTAGCTCAGTTGGATAGAGCAGGGGACTTCTAATCCCAAGGTCGACGGTTCGAATCCGCCATGGAGCACCATCGTTTATTAAGCCCGGACCGCTTGGTGGTCTGGGCTTTTTCATCTTGTGTGTTGCTGGAGCCGAGCGCGAGCAAGCCGCTGCTGTTTGTTGGGGTTGGCATTTTACTTTTCGAGATGCTCTTTCAGCAGCTCCAACGCGTGGGCGTAGCCTTGGAGGCCCTCTCCGGTGATGGTGGCGAAGCAGGCCAGACGGGCGTAGCTCACCTGGCGGAAGTCTTCGCGGGTCTCGACTGCGCTAATGTGGACCTCCACAGCCGGGATGGCGACGGCTTTGAGCGCGTCCAGGATGGCCACGCTTGTGTGCGTGTAGGCGGCCGGGTTGATGACGATGCCGTCGACCTTTCCGTAAGCCTCCTGGATCTTGTCGACGATGCTGCCCTCGTGGTTAGACTGGAAGACCTCGACCTCGTCGAAGCCCTGTGCGGCGCCCGCTTCCTGGCAAATCTGGACCAGGCGGTCGTAGTTGTCGCTGCCGTAGATGCCCGGCTCGCGAATGCCGAGCATGTTTAGATTGGGGCCGTTGATGACGAGTGCTTTCATGGTTGCTTCCTTTGCGGTTGAAAAACCACCACAAAGGTGCCTGTCCCCTTTGTGGTGGTTTTGGTTAGAGAGCGGGTGGGAGG
>CABUMU010000157.1 GCA_902492855.1 uncultured Collinsella sp.
GACCATATAGCCCACGAAGATATCCGGAACCACGCAGCCAAACAAAAAGGCATTGCGGTCGCGCACGCTATTGGCAAGCGCACCAGTGCGCTCCAGCAAACGCTCCGTCTGAGCGATATGAATGTTCCAGCTTGGCATAGCCACCCCCATAAAAACCTGGATAACTATACCATCACGGCAAAGCCGCGCGGGCGGCTACGCACGCTCTACGCAGCAACTAGTCCGTAGTACCGCTTTCGGTTCCATACGACGGCGAAGGCACCTCGACCACATGGTGATATCGATCAATATAGATTGCACGGGCACCCAGGCGTCGCACCAAATCCTGGTGATGCGTGCTCATCAAGACCGTCTTACCCGCCGCGACGTAGGCCAGCAAGAAGTTGACCACGATGTCACATGAATCCTCGTCAAGCCCATTGGTAGGCTCGTCAAGGACCAAGATATCCGGGTTCATCGACACCACTGCAGCCAGCGCAACGCGCTTCTTTTGCCCGCCCGAGAGCTGATAGGGAGAGGCGTCGGCAAGGTCGGCAACCTGAAACAGCCCCATGGCATCGCGCACGCGGCGCTCGAGCTCGTCTGCCGGCAGTCCCATCTGCGCGGGACCAAAAGCAACTTCCTCGCCCACCGTAGCGCAGAACAGCTGAGCATCGGCATTCTGGAACACAAAACCTACGCGCTGATGAAAACGCTGAGCGGCCGCGGAATCCTTTAGAAACGCCGCATCGACCACGTGCCCGTCAAACAGGTATGCCCCTGCGTCCGCGAGTTCAAGGCCGTTAATAAGACGCATAATCGTCGTCTTGCCGCAGCCGTTGGGACCGAGCAGGGCAACGAGTTCACCACGATCGACCTGCAGCGACACGCCATCGACAACCGTATGCCCCGCATAGGAGAACACCACGTCGCGCAGCTCGATGAGCGGAACGACCTCGGCGCCGCCCACACCGTTCGTGCCCGCCGCACTATTCATATCGATCGTCAAAACGTCGCCCTTCCCCATTTACATCCCCAGTCGGAACCAGCAGCGCCTACAGCACGGCGCACAACACTGTCAGCAGCGCCACGCCGGCCGCATAGGCCGCATCGCGCCAGCCAAACCTGGCGCGCGCGGGAGCCGGATACGCACCGGCAAAGCCGCGGCAAAGCATAGCCTCGTCCATCGCGCGGCTGCATTCCATCGCCTTGATAAACGTCATGCCCATGATACCCGCCAGCGAGTCGGTACGCGAAAAACCCGCGGGCGCGGAACCGACGCTGCGCAGCATGACCGATTCGCACAGATCGTGCGCCGTGCGTCCCAGCACCTCGATATGCTTGAGTGCCATATCAAACGTAAAGATAACCTCGTCGGGCAGGTGCAGCATTTTGAGCGCCGCCGACATGCGGCTCCAGGTAAGCGTCCACGAAACACCCAGCACCAGCGACACATTAATAAACGTCTTGAGCGCGATCTTGAGCATGGCGCCCGTGGCAGACGCGCCCAGCAGCAGGGCAGGCAGTGCCAGAACCACGGCAAGCCCCGTGGCGCCGAGCGCCGGTACAAAGGTCGCACGCAGCCCGCGTGCGGGGCGCACCGCGACCAGCACCAACGCGATTGCCGCCATCAGCATCAGGTACAGCGGACTCTGCGTCAGGCACACGCACAGGACGCAGACGAACATCCCCACCAGGCGCACCGGAGCCGAAACGCAAGAAAGGGCGCGGTCGACCATCGACCCGCCCTCGTGCGCGCCTCCACCCAGGCGAACCCGCTCAAGCAGGCTCGCCAGGTGCAGGACATTCTTTTGCATCACACGATGCCGAGCCCCCGCGGGCTCGTAACGCTGCTCGGTCGCAAGCCAGCTAGGCAGCTCGGCTATTGCCATGAGCACCGCTTTCCTTGACCGTCAGCGAGATCAGACGGAATGCGATGGTGAGCACCGCCACGCCAATCACGCCGGACAGGATATACATGGCAGCCTGACCGGCAAAGCCAAGACCCTGCTCCTCGGAATAAGCCTGCAGGTAATCACCCGTGGGCAGCGCGTCGGCAAAGGTCGGGGTATCGAGGCCGACCGAAGCCTGCAGGCTGTCGTCGCCAGCCTCCTGAACGGCGGTCGCGGCGCCCTCGGCGTCCCACTCACCCCAGGCGTCACCGGTGGCAAGCAAGCCCAGCGGCGTGGCCACCACGAGCACGGCGACCAAAATGAGCGTGGGGACCAGCGAGGTCTTCTTGGCAGCAGCGCCCTCGGCAGCAAGCTGGCCATCGACGGCCTCGGGCCCGACGATAATGCTCGGCGCCGTCTTCTTAATGAAACCGTAGATGGCGGCCGTCGCCACGCCCTCGATCACACCGGCAACCAGCATATGCGGGATCAACATGGCCGGAATAGCCACGGACAGCGGGAAGGGGCAGTACAGCGGAGCGCCCGAAGCGTTGGTGAAGAGCATCGGCTGAATACCGAACTCGACCGCCGCGCACAGGGCCGCCAGGCACAGGCCAACCCAGCCGCTCACGATGGCAGAAACCGAGGTGCCCCAGCTCTTGTCGTGCAGACGGCTGTTGAGCGCACGAAACACGATAGCAGCGACAAACGGCAGCACAAAGGCCATGTTAAAGCAGTTGGCGCCAAACGACAGAACGCCGCCGTCGCCAAATAGCAGCGCCTGCAGCGCCAGCGCGACCGAGACAGCGATAGCCGCGGCCTCGGGGCCCAGCAGCAGCGCGATGAGCGCGCCGCCGACGGCGTGACCTGTGGTGCCGCCGGGCAGCGGCACGTTGAACATCATGAGCAAGAAGGAGAATGCGGCGCAGATGCCCAGGAACGCCATATGCTTGCGATCGAGCGTGGCACGCACCTTCTTGATGCAGTGAACCCAAACGGGCACCATCGCCACCGCCATGACGGCATCGGTCTGCGGGGACAGATAGTTATCTGGAATGTGCATGTACGCCTCCCGGTTGTCGGCGCACAGAATTGCAACGCCGCTTAAATCACCTTGACAGTGTTACGTATTGTCAAATTCGTAACACGACGCGGGCTATCATAGCAAAACGGCGCACTGCCGACAAAGCAGCACGCCGTTATGTAATGCGCGTGTCATATATACAGGCTCAACGGTGCCTCATACCGAGCATAGCGGTCACGTAGGACTCGGCGGCAGCCACCGCCGACCCATATCCCAGTGCAGGACCTATCCGCGGACCTCGCCGTTTACGCCCTTGCACACCTTGGTGACGATCTTCTGGTGTGCTTTTTCGACCTCTTCGCTGGTGAGTGTGTGGTCGTCGGAGCGATACGTAAGCGCAAAGGCCATGGACTTCTTGCCCACGCCCACGCGGACCGGGTCGCGGTAGACGTCGAACAGGCGCACGCCCTCGAGCAGCTTGCCACCGGCGCTGGTAATGCGGCGCTCAAGATCCTCGCAGGTCACGGAGTTATCGACCACGATAGCCAGGTCGTGCTCAACAGCCGGATACTGCGAGAACTCGCGGTAGTTCTCCTGGTTGCGAGCGCCCTTGATCAGCTTGTCCAGATCGAGCTCAAAGGCAACGACGACCTCATCGATGCCCATCTCGTCGCGCGCCTCGGGGTGAATCTCGCCGACCCAGCCCAGCACGGTGCCGCCGGACAGGACCTCGGCGGCGCGACCCGGCTGCAGGAAGGCATAGCCCTCGCCCTCGACGGGACGGAAGCGAACCTTCTCGATGCGCAGCTGGGCGAGCAGCTCCTCGAC
>CABUMU010000158.1 GCA_902492855.1 uncultured Collinsella sp.
GATCGCGGCAGGGCGAGCCGTTCGGGCATCATGGATGGCGTCGCGAGCCTCGGCGGTCGTCGCTTTGGCAGAGCGCAACTTGGCGGCCAGATCGGGGTTGGTTTCGGCGACCGCGGTAATCGCGGGGCCGTCGAGCTCCTCTTGCGTGGGCTCGGCCAAAAAGTCGATAGCATACTGGGCGGCCACCATGGAGCCCTTTGCCAGCACGGTCTCGTCGATCTTGTAGAAGCAGGAATGTTGGGCGTACGTGGCGCCAATCTTGGGGTTGCGCGTACCTACAAAGGCGAGCACGCCCGGTACGCGACGCAGGTACTCCGAAAAATCCTCGCCCGAAAGCGTGCCGCGATAATGGCCTTGGCCGGTGGGGCCCAGGCACTTGATTACAGCCTGACGGCAGCGCTCGCTCGAGGCGGCGTCGTTTTCGACCTTGTAGTTGGCGATGGTGTAGTCGGTGAGCTCTGCCTCGGCGCCCAGAGCTGCCGCGGTATGCTCCACGATGCGGCGCATAAGCTCCGGCATTTCCTCGTGGGTCGAATCGCCGTAGGTGCGCACTGTGCCGGCGAGGTAGGCCGTGCCGGCGATAACGTTGCGCGCGGTGCCGCCGTGCAGCTCGCCGACGGTGATGACGGCCGGCTCGTAGGGGCTGATTTCGCGCGAAACGATGGTTTGCAGGGCGTTGACGATCTCGGCGGCAACCATGACGGCGTCGTGACCGCGCTGGGGCATGGCGCCATGGCACGAGGTGCCGCGGACATCGATGCGGAACCAGTCGGTATTGGCCATGCGCGGACCGGGCTCGCAGCTCACGGTGCCGGCGTCGACCTCACTCCAGATGTGCGCGGCGTAGGCGCCATCGACGCCGTCGAGCACACCCGTGCCGATCATGAGTTTAGCGCCCTGGCCGTTTTCCTCGCTGGGCTGGAATACGATGCGGACTTCGCCGTGGATGTCGTCGGTCATATGGCGCAGGATTTGCAGCGTTCCGAGCATCATGGCGATATGGCAGTCGTGGCCGCAGGCGTGCATGCAGCCCTCGTTGACGCTGGCGAACTCCTCGCCGGTCTGCTCGGTGACGGGCAGGGCATCGATGTCGGCGCGCAGCAGGATGCGGCGGCGTGGCGTGCCGTCCTCGCGGTAGGCATCCGGCGCGGTGCCGCGAAGGGTCGCCACAAGGCCGGTCTTGAGCGGACGCTCGTAGGGGATATTCATGGCGTCGAGCTGGTTGGCGATGTCGGAGGTCGTGCGCTCCTCGGCAAGGCTCAGCTCCGGGTGCTTATGGAAGTGCCGGCGCTGCTTGATGATATATGGTTCAAATTCGGTAGCGATATCTTTGATGGCTGCGGTGACGTCGTCAGCCGCGCGAGCCTCGGTCGCCGCCATAATCTGCTGTGCCTTGGTCTTCGTCATGGTCGATTTGCTCCTTGCTGGGTTGATCGCAAAATCGTACAGGCTCTCTCCAGTATGCCACCTGCCGCTAGGGCTGGTAAAGTTGCCGTTTGCCGCTTGGGGTTTTGTTACAAGGGCGGGGGAGTACACTCGGGGGTGTTGAATTTCCTGCCAGAGATGGGGATGCCCATGCAACATATCGATCGGATTATCCGCTCCAAGAACGTCTTTACCGCGCAAGACGGCATCGATACTGCTCGTGAGCTGGCGATTGCCATCGCAGGTGACCGTATCGTCGCAGTCGGCAAGCCCGATGACGTGATCGCCGCCGCTCCCGCCGCCACGCCGGTTCTCGACTACGGCGAGCAGTTTGTCTGCCCCGGTTTCCATGACGCTCATCTGCACTTCTTCCATACCTCGGTCGGTTCCTCGCCGTACATGCTCATGGATATGGGCACGTCCGAGGCGGCGCTGGTACAGCACGCGCTCGAGTTTTCCCAGGACCTGCCCGACGACGCTTGGGTTGTGACGCAGGGCTGGCGCGACTACCGTTGGGACCCGCCCGAGCATCCTACCAAGGCGTCGCTCGATGCGGCATTCCCCGATCGTCCCTGCGTTATGTACTCGGGCGACGGCCACACGCTGTGGCTCAACAGCCGCGCACTCGAGGCGCTCGGCGTCACGCGCGACAGCGAGCCGCCGGCGGGCGGCAGCTACGACAAGGACGCAAACGGCGAGCTCACGGGCATTGCTCACGAAGCGGCTGCCATGCAGCTGTTGCCGCGCTGTCTTGAGTGGCTGGGCGAAGATCGCATCGCAAGCGCTTACGCCGATCAAATGAGGCGCATGGCCGAGCAGGGCATCACCTCGATCTGCGATATGTCGCTCATGCCCATGCCGGGCTGTGATTTTATCCGCGACGATGTCTACGACAAGCTGCAGACGACCGGCAAGCTGGGCATTCGTGCCCATCTGTTCCCCACGCTGCTGGATGACCAGTCGCGTCTAGAAGAGCTCCAGGTACGTTACGCGAACAACGCGCTACTTTCGGCGCCAGGTTTTAAGCAGTTCTTCGACGGCGTGTCGAGCGAACACACGGCATATCTCACCGAGCCCTATACCAATCCGCGCTTCCCGGGCGACCAGGGCCGTCTGACGGTCCCGGCTGAGCGCATGCGCAAACTGGTTCTGGCGGCCGCGGAGCGCGGTCATACCGTACGCATCCACGTTATTGGTGACGGTGCGATTCATGCCGCGCTGGATATCTTCGAGGAAGCGGCCGACCTGTACGGCCTGCCCCAGCACGGCCATAACACGCTCGAGCACCTGGAGAACCTCCTGCCCAAGGACATCGATCGCTTGCGCAAGCTCAACGTGGTTGCTTCGAGCCAGCCCTGTCACATTACACTCGACCCGGGCGGCCCCGAGCGCGATCTGGGTCTGGAGCGCAGCCGCATCATGTGGCCGTTTGCGACCTATAAGCAGCGCGGCATTCGCCAAGCTTTCGGTACCGACAGCCCTATCACGCCCGTTACCAGCATGAACGTGCTCTACACGGCTATCACGCGCCAGGACCCCCGCAGCCACTGGCCCGAGGGCGGCTGGTTACCGAGCGAGCGCATCGATGCAGCAACAGCCCTGCGCAACTACACCCTGGGCAGCGCGTACGCAGCGGGCGACGAGCAAAACCTCGGCAGCTTGGAGCCCGGCAAGTATGCCGACCTGGTAGTCCTGGACCAAAACCCGCTCACCATCGACCCCCAAGAGCTCCAGGCTACCAAGGTTCAAGCAACCTACCTGGCAGGTAACTTGATTTACGAGCGCTAAGTATTCATGCCGTACCGTTAAGCGCGGCTCGGGCAGCCTATTTTGGGATAGCACTTCGAGCCCGTTTGCGTTTTGGTGGGGATCCGCCATGAGCGTCCCTGCTCTGTTGGATTTGGGTGCGGGGCGGAGGTGCTGCTGCCCCGCGCTCAATTTGGACACCAGCAATGCTATCTCTTGGTGTTTTGCATACTTCCCATTACAGATTGCATAAAAAGGCTGGGATGTCCTTCCTGATCCTGATGTACCCCCGCCCGTGCCGTGCAAAAAACGGAGTATTCAGCACCGCGAGCTCTGCCGGTGCCGCTGCGGCTGAGTAACGTTGCGGAGATTGACGTCATTTTGGGCTCCGGTACGGCGCGAAGCATGCCTTTTTGTCCTGGCGGGGTTTGCCTGCCGACTCAAATCGCCGGTCGAAGGCGTCCTTGGGACCAATATGGTGTGTCCGGCGTGTATGCAGCCGTCCTGGCTTGCTG
>CABUMU010000159.1 GCA_902492855.1 uncultured Collinsella sp.
CGCTTCCCTGACACGGAAGAGGTCAGAAGTTCAAATCTTCTAACGCCCACCAAATGTTCGCAGCTCAGAGGCTATGTCCTCTGGGCTGTTTTGTTTTATGTCGCCAAATCAGCTGGCAGCTCCAACCGCCCAAGCAACCACCCTGCCCATACACAAAACCGCGTCAATAGCCACCGAGGCCGAGGCCAACGCGTCTCGAACCCATCCGAGCCGCAACTCCTCAGCAAAACGCCGCGATGTCTGCGCCCTGCGGTATCCTTGAGCCACTTACACCTGCAGCACCAAGGAGCCACCATGCGCACCGAGCTCGATGTCCCCTTTTCGCACAAAGAAGAAGCCAAGGCGCTGGGCGCCAAATGGGACCGGACCAAGAAGATCTGGTATGTACCCAGCGGCGTCAACCCCGAGCCCTTTGCCGAGTGGCTGCCCGGTGTTGACCGATCCGACCCCTCAGCGCCGTATATATATCTAGTACTGGGCAAGCGCGAGTGCTGGAAGTGTCACAAAGAGACCTCGGTCGCGGCCTTCGGCATTCCCTATCGAACCGATAACGACGAGAGCATCGCCATCGCGCGCGCGCCCAACGAAGCCGGGTACATTGCCATCGACACGGCCAACGCCAACGCACTCGCCATCGTGCCCGCTCTTGGCTGCGTACCGGGCGAGATCCGCGACTACCTTCATAAGCGCTGCGGCTACAAGCCCGTAGGCGCGCGAGCCTCCAAAGCCCCGTCGCTCGGCAACACGTGCACCAGTTGCGACGCGCTGCAAGGCAGCCGCTATCTGTTCGAGGAGCCCTCGTCCCCGTTTGCCCTCACTGCCATCAACAAGCTGCCGGCACTGGAGTTTATACGCGTCGAAGTTGCCGGCGTCTTTGGCGTCCCGGCCACGCGTACCGACTTTGACCAGGCGCTCTTTACCTGGGCACGCGACCATCACGCCGAGTTCCACAAGCAACTCGGTGAGGGGATTTATTTGTAGAGGCAAAAGACACTCACAGCCAACTCCTCCGCATCACCTATCCCTCGTCGCCGGCGTCGTACACGATATCGAGGCCACAAACAGGGCATTTCTCCGGATACACCGGCATATGAACGCCCGTACGTTTCCTCACTTCGTCGCTGAACCTGTCACGTGCATCGATGAACCGAATGTCGAGACACGGTATTTGCGAGCCGCAGCAAGGGCAGGCGACGACAAACGACCCGCAATCAACTTCTACGCCCGGAAACATATTGTTGTCGATAAGGGCACACGGCAGTTTTCCGTACTTCCCCATCGCAATATCGCCTCGCCAGCTCATACATGCCCCTTCTCGCTATACAAATCAGGAAGAGCATGCACCGGCGGGCGGGCGCGAGATTGCATCGCCACGCGATCCGATCAAACAACGCGATCGTCAAAGAATGCCAAAGCCAAATACGCTAATACGGCAGAAGCCCCGCCTTTTCACGCTTCTTTTCCGAGCGATCGAACTCAATGCGATGGGCCTCAAGAAACACCGTATCGGGTCGCCACTGACGCTCATTCGGCTGCCTTAGCGTCGCACCCGCAAAGGAAGCGTAGTCGGTCTTATCCAGCAGGTACGATCCGCACAGCCGATATTCGCCGCAAACAGGCTCAAACGAAATCAGGTGAGCATCAAATAGGGAATGAAGATCGCGCCGAAGCAGAATGCCGTTGCTGGCAACCTGCGATTTGGGTCCCGAGTAATTCTCGATATGTGCAGCCTCCAGAGCTTCGCTGACGCCGCAGTCCGACACCGCGCAACGGCCATCATAGGCGGCAACGAGCTGCTTGCGGAACCATTGCTGCCCCAATCGCTCGCGCCTTAACGCATAGCGGACCTTTTCGTCGTCGGTCACACCCTGTCCGGCAAACTCAATATCGACGGGTATGTGCTTCAGATAACTCATGTCGGGCGCAAAACGAGGGTCCGGTCCGCCTTTATGAACAGGACCGTGCAGAACAAACCATCCGTTTTCGGGCTCGAACCGCTCAACAAACGCAAGGCCGAGCACCTTATAGCCCACCTCGGTTGCAAATATGACTCCGACTGGGACGCCACATTCCATGCAGTTGAGCATTTTACGGTTGTAATTCTGGTCTCGAAAACCAACGGTACCCGGCGCTTGAACCGAGTACTTAATGACCCACGTACCATCGTCCAAATAGAGCGGAGGCACATCGGTGTAGAAGCTCTTTTTAGAGTTATGGACCGAGAGCGCAAAGATCTTATTGGGGTCTTGCTTCACCCGATCCTGGCCCGGCCAGAAGATCCCTGAATCCCGCGTTACGGGAAAGAAGTCCGAGCCAATTCTCAAACGATACTGATACTGAGGGCTATCTTCCTTGGTGTGGTGCGGAAGGCTGGTCCAAACGCCGCCGCGTTGCTCCTCACCCAGAAACCACTCCCATGCCTCAACGTATTCGGAAGGCACGAGACTGCAGGCACGGTCATAGCTTGGTCCATCCATCAACGGAACAGCAAGGTCAATGTCGTTCATCGCCAGCACCTACAACCATACGAACGCGAGTCATACCCCTCAATAATATGGTCGAGAGTCAATTATTACGAGATCTCATTCCGCGATCGGCACATCGTTGATGCTCTCGGTTTGCCGCTGGCGCGCTTGTACCCCGCTACCCCACTTCCCTGTATACTGATGTAGCACGTGTTTCATCCGGGCTTGTTGGGCCGGGTCGTTCATGGGAGGTTCTTGTGGCTGTTTCGAATCCGCCTAAGGGAAGCGTTTCTTCTTCGTCCATCAAGCCGGTTACGCGCAAGGCCGTGCGTTGCCAGCGCGAGGTCGCTTGGCTTGTCACGCAGGCGGCGGGCAGGCTTGTGGCGACCACTCAGGACGTCAATGCGCCTACGCCGAGCTTTGTGTTAGCGGCGGCGCTGGATTTTGTGCGCCAATTGGAGCTTGCCGCGCAGGATGCCAACGGCCACCTCGACTACCAGAACGTTATGGCGCCCGACCTGCAAACGTTCTGTCACATGGCCAAGTTGCCTGCCGCGCCCAATGCGCTTTCGGACGCAGGCTACATGTTTACGCTTTCGGGCGCGGACCTTATCCGCGACATCTATGCATACTGCAGCGAGCTCGCCGAGCGCCACGTCTTTGACGCGGCAGAAGTCAAACCGGGAAATGTCATCAAGCTGGTTCTTAGGCTGTTCCTGATAGACGGGTTCGGGGCCATGCCGGCGTAAGCCGAGTCTTTAGCATCACCGTCGACTGGGCAACAACCGCTTTACCTTAATGGACGCCAATCGAGGGTCGATTATTGGGTCGCCTCGTCCACTAACGCATCTATCCCACGCGCTCCGACAGTCGATACTTGCGGTTGCGGCTCGTCGCCGGCGCCGTGGGCTCAAGCTCGCCTTGAGCAATGAGCGCGTTGACGCGCGACCTAACCTGGGAAATTGTAAGCCCCGTGCGTTCTGCCAGCTCACGCGTCCCCAGCTCGCCGTAGTGTTTGAGTGCCGTCACAATTAAGCCCCCGCCATGATCGACCGGCTCGATTTTTGAACGGTAAAGTACGATCTTGAACCGATCGAACCCCGGGCAGAACAGGGGCTCGGCCAGACCATGCGCGCGCATGGCATCGATCATCATCGGGATGCCCGAGCCATTGCCCTCAGCCGGCGAACCTGCGCCATCCGGCAGCGG
>CABUMU010000160.1 GCA_902492855.1 uncultured Collinsella sp.
TCATTTGAGAAGTATCTAAGACCAATTGACTGAGTTTTAGTATATTCACCCCTCTAAACACGACGATTCGGGGCTTTATGGAGCTTGAAATCGGTGGAAGCGGGCAATTTCAGCGACATTTTGCTGTTACTAAATTTATGACAGTACTCATATTTGCCATTTTTTGCCCACCGGGTACCGCTAGGGGCTAGTCGAAGCTCCCCCAAACAGCTGGGAATGCGCCGATCGTCAGCATATCTTGTATATGGATGGCTCAGCAAAAGAAGTTGCGGTGGAATGGGGATTGATTTGCGGCTGATAAGCCAAAAACAGTCCCTATTTCACCGCAACTGATGTGGGTGTCCCTAGCGAGTTGGCTGATAGCGGGGGCAGTAGCTGATGGCGATGGCGTCGACGCCTACGTGGGTGGCGATGGTGCAGCCGATGGGGCCGGTGCCGGCGTCTACGTAGTCCTGGCCTGCGAGCGCTTGGTTGACGAGCTCCTGCTCCTCGGCAGCGCCGGTCGTGAGCACGCGCACGCTGGAGCCCGGATGCTCGGTCAAAAATGCGAGGCAATCGGCCATGGTGTTGGCGACGATGCGCTTGGCGCCGCGGCCCTTTTTGATGGCCTTGATCTCGCCCGATTTCCACTCCGGCGAAACGGCCAGGCGAATGTTGAGCATCTGCGTCAGCTGGCCGGCGAGTTTGGGCGCGCGGCCGTTCTTAACGAGGTTTTCGAGCGTGCGGGGAATCAGCAGCAGGTGGGTGTCGGACAGCGTCGCGCGGATCTGCGTCTCGGTCTCGTCCAGGCTGCGGCCGTCCTCGCGCATGGCGAGCGCGTACTCCACCAGCAGGCCCTCGGCGCCCGAGCCGGTGCGCGAATCGATGCAGCGCACGTCGAGCTCGTGGGTATCGGCTGTCAGGCTGGCGTTGGCATAGCAGGCGGACCACTCGCTGCACAGCGAGATAAAGATGGCGCTGTCGTGGCCGTCAGCGAGCACGCGATCAAAGAGCGCCTTGAACTCACCGGCGCTCGGCTGCGAGGTGTGCGGTAGCTGCTCGGAGCCTGCCATGCGGGCGACGTACTCCTCGGCGGTGATCTGCACCTGGTCGAGCAGGTCCTCGCCTTCGATAATCACATGCAGTGGAATCACGTAAATGCCGAGCTCTTGGGCGCGGGCGGGGGAGATGTCCGACGTGGAGTCGGTTATGATGGCAAAAGACATAATTGCACCTTTCGTTGGGGCGTTTGCGCGCCGCCTTCTGAGAGCAAAGTGCGACAAGTATAGTAGAGTCATTCCACATTGCTAGGTTCAATTGTTGAATAGTCAACAGTTTGAAGTGTCGGTGTGGAAATCATCAACTGGGGAAGAGGGATGCCGATGGAGGCACTGGAGATATGCAAGCGGCCGGTCGTGCTGTTTGATTTCGATGGCACGGTGGCCGATACAGGCCGGGCGGTGATGACCTCGACGCGCAAGACGCTTGCTGCGCGCGGGTTTTCGGAAGCGCAGATGGGTGACCTGCGCCGTATGATCGGGCCTCCCCTGTGGAAGAGCTTCCACGACTTTTATGGCTTCTCGCGCGAGGAATCGCTTGTGGTGGCCGACGAGTACCGTGCCTTTTTCGATGAGCTGGGGCCGGATGAGTACCCCGTGTTCGATGGAATCTCCGAGCTGCTCGACAGCCTTGCCGCGCAGGGGCATCGCATGGCGGTCGCGACGTCTCGCATGGAGGCGAAGTGCATCGATATGGTGCATGAGCTGGGGCTTTGCCAGTTTGAGGCCGTGGTTGGCATGAATCCGCCGCAGGGGCGCGAGACCAAGGCGGATTCGGTCCGCGATGCGCTGGCGGCCCTGGGCGCGACGGCCGACGGTGCCGTGATGATCGGCGATCGCTTCAACGATGTGGAGGGCGCGCACGCGATGGGCGTGCCGTGTATCGGCATCTATTCGGGCGCGGCGGCACCGGGGGAGCACGAGGCCGCGGGCGCCGATGCGGTGGTGCACTCGGTGGCCGAGCTTGCTAAACTTTTCGCTATATAAGTATGTGATGTGAGAGGCGGGCGCGCTCGCCGCTCATTGGTAAGGAGGTCCTCCATGAATCAGGTGGAGCAGAGCGTTACCGAGTATGTCGACGAGGTCTGGGAGGATGTCGTCGCCGATATCGAGCAGCTGGTGAGTTATCCGTCCGTGGCAGTTTCCGCCGATGCGGAGCCCGGCGCGCCGTTTGGCCGCCCAGTCCGTGACGCGCTCGATTGCGCGCTCGGCATTGCGCAGAAGCTCGGCTACCAGACGAGCGACGACGAGGGCTTTGTGGGCATTGCCGATATCCCTGGCCGCGGCGACAAGCAGCTCGCGACTATCTGCCATGTGGACGTGGTGCCTGCCGGCCCCGGCTGGAACACCGACCCGTTTGCGATGGAGCGTCGCGAGGGCTGGCTGCTCGGCCGCGGCGTGATCGACGACAAGGGCCCGGCCGTGCTGTCGCTCTACGCCGGCGCCTACCTGCTCAAGCACGGCATCGTTCCGCGCTACACCTTCCGCGCGCTGCTGGGCTGCGATGAGGAAGTGGGCATGTCCGACGTTCACCATTATCTGGAGAACTACGCGAATCCTGACTTTCTGTTTACGCCCGATGCCGAGTTCCCGGTCTGCAATGCCGAGAAGGGCCAGTTTGGGGCGACGTTCGTGAGCCCCAAGATCGACGGCGGGCGCATCGTGTCGTGGAGCGGCTCCGAGGCGAGCAATGCCATTCCGTCGCAGTCCATCTGCGAGCTTGCAATTGCCGCCGATGAGCTGCCGGCGCCCGTTGAGAACGTCGACCGCCTGGAGATCACGGCGCTTGATAACGGGCATGCGCAGATTTTCGCCCACGGTATTGGCGGCCACGCTTCGATGCCTGAGGGCACCATCAACGCCGTCGGCCTGATCGTGTCGTATCTGCGCGAGGCCGAGGACGCGTTTGGTGCACGCGATGAGCGCCTGCTGACGCCTGCCGAGCACGAGTTCGTCAAGTTCCTGGCCTTTGTGCATGCGGATGCCTATGGCCGCGGCCTGGGTATCGATGCGACGAGTCCGGCGTTTGGCCCGCTTACCTGCAACGCTGGCGTCATTCGCGTGGCGGATGGCCATATCGAGCAGGTCATCGACGTGCGCTTCCCCGATAGCACGAGCGCCGATACCATCAGCGAGCAGCTCGAGCCGCTCGTGGGGCGCTTTGACGTGACCTGTCGCGTGGGTCATGCAAAGGTGCCGTTCTCGGTGTCTGCCGACGATCCGGCCGTGAAGGCGCTTATTGATACCTATAACGAGTTTACGGGCAAGCATGCTGAACCCTTTGCCATGGGCGGCGGCACGTACGCGCGCAACTTCGCCCGCGCCGTCTCGTTTGGCCCCGAGGAGACCGGCCTGGAGCTGCCCTCGTGGGGCGGCCAGATGCACGGCCCCAACGAGTGCGCCAACGAGGAACAGCTCAAGCAGGCGCTCAAGATTTACATCGTGGCCATCCTGCGCCTCAACGAACTCGAACTATAGTTACGCGGTTTTACCAAACCGCGTAACCAGTCGACGCTGCAAGCCCGCCAGAGCGGCAATCTGCCTTTCAACTTCGGCGGCATGAC
>CABUMU010000161.1 GCA_902492855.1 uncultured Collinsella sp.
GGCCACGATGGTGCTCACCGAGCTCTGCATTTGCTGTTGCGTTGGCGTCGGCGCCGGCTGCGCGGTCATTACCGGTCAGTATTTTGGCCAGCACGATGATGAGCGACTGAGTCGTTCGGTCCATACGGCCATGACGCTCGCGCTGGTGGGTGGTATCGTTTTCTCGATTCTTGGCATAGTGTTCGTTGAGCCCATGCTGGTGCTTATGAACACGCCGCATGAACTATTGGCCGAGGGCGTGGCCTATGCTCGCTGTTATTTCGCCGCGATGGTTGCGGCACTGCTGCTTAATATGGGAACCGCACTGCTGCGTGCCGTGGGCGACACGCGCGGCCCCGCCGTGATCATTGCCTCTGGCTGCCTGGTTAACGTGGTGCTGGATATCATCTTTGTCGCTGTGTTGCATATGGAGGCGCTGGGCTGCGGCATCGCAGTGGCTCTGACCATTTGCTCCAATGCAACGATGATCGTGTTGCGCATGATGCGCGCTCCGGGTGCATGGCGTCTTTCGCTGTCTAAGCTCGGCATCGATCGCGGTATTTGCAAGAGTATGATCTCGTGTGGTCTGCCACTCGGTTTTCAATCGGCTGCCTATTCGATCTCGAACGTGCTGATCCAGGTGTCGGTTAATTCGTTTGGCGCCGATGTCACGACTGCTTGGGGTCTATCTGGGCGCCTGGATGGCATTATCTGGATGGTGACCGAGGCGCTCGGCGTATCGATCACCACGTTCTCGGCGCAGAACTTTGGCGCGCGCAATTACGAGCGCATGCGCAAGGGATATCACACGTCGCTCGTGCTTTCGTTTATGCTCATTGGTGGCCTGTCTGCCGTGCTCCTGGCGTTCTCGGGTCCTCTGTCGCGTTTGTTTGTCGACGATGCTTCGATTTCGGCGTACACCACGACGATTCTTCATTTCATCGCGCCGTTCTACGCGATCTTCTCGATTATCGAGAACGCGTCGGGCTCCATTCGCGGCGCCGGCGTGAGTCTGCAGCCTATGATGCTCACCATCTTTGGCACCGTTATCTTGAGGGTGATCTGGGTGTTTGCGATCATGCCCTTCGATCCGTCGCTCGAGCATCTACTGCTGGTCTACCCCGTAACCTGGCTCATTACGGCCGCGATGTTCACCATCTACCACCACAGCGGCAACTGGCTTGGCCGCGCCACCGCCTAGCTCATCCGTCGGGTTCCCCTGATAAGTTGCGGTGAAATAGTTCCTGAAAAGCCCTTGCGGACCGTCAAACAAGTTCTATTCCACCGCAACTTCCTTATGAGCTGTAGGTGTTGGCGGAAAACGAATCAATTAGTATTCGATGCCTTGGCGGGCTAGGAGACCTTCATCGAAGTAGTGTTTGACGGGGCGCATTTCGGTTACTAGGTCGGCAAGGTCGGCGAGGGGTAGCAGGCCTCGGGCGTGTCGTGGTCGGCTTGTACGGTGCGCAGACCCAAACGGGGCGCCGCATCATGCTCGGCGCAGTGAAGTTTCTTGGCAGACTGCAGCCTAAGAACGTTAAGTCCATAGCCCGTCGCGCGCAGCGCGAGCCCCAGTGCAGCCTTCGTCTTGCCCTTGCCGTCTCCCGTATAGATTTGAACCTTGCCGACTTCCAGTGATGCCAACTCTGTCCTTTCGTGCCCGGCGTCGGTTTATCGTCGCTTGGGTTGGGTATTCTAGAAAGCATTATCAACCCCAGTAGATGGAGTTCAAGCAGATGGAGATGGATGACAACAAGCGTAGACGGAATATGATCCTCTACGTGCTCATCGCCTTCGTCGTCTACCTCGTGCTCTCGACCGTTCTGTTCCCCAACATCGGTCACACGCAGCAGATTACGAAGACCGATTACTCGACGTTTGTCAAAGCGCTCGATAAGAAGAGTGTCGACAAGGTCGAGTACAACACGGACGATTACTCGATTTATTACACCAAGAAGGGCGAGGACGAGAACATCGCCTATAAGACGACCGGTGTGCCGAACGATGCGGGCTTTACCGATCGCGTGCTTGAGTCTGGCGCTTCGCTGGAGTCGGTCGTTCCCGATAAGAACTCGGGTTTGATGACCTACTACCTGCTCACACTCATTCTTCCCATGGCGATTTTCTTCCTCATCGGTTGGTGGCTCAACCGCCGCATGAAGAAGGCTATGGGCGATGACGGCCCGTCGATGAACTTTGGCGGCGGCGGTTTTGGCGGCGGCGGACTGGGTAAGTCCGGCGCGCGCGTGGTCGCCTCCAAGGACGTGGGCGTGACCTTTAAGGACGTCGCCGGCCAGGAAGAGGCCAAGGAGTCTCTCAAGGAGGTCGTCGACTTTCTGGAGAAGCCGCAGCGCTACGAGGAGATCGGCGCCAAGCTGCCGCGCGGTGCTCTCCTTGTTGGCCCTCCGGGTACCGGTAAGACCCTGCTTGCCAAGGCTGTTGCCGGCGAGGCCGGTGTTCCGTTCTTTAGCATTTCGGGCTCTGAGTTCGTTGAGATGTTTGTTGGTCGCGGCGCTGCAAAGGTGCGTGACCTGTTCAAGCAGGCCAAGGAAAAGGCCCCGTGTATCGTCTTTATCGATGAGATCGATACCATCGGTAAGAAGCGCGATGGCGGCGGCTTTAGCGGCAACGACGAGCGCGAGCAGACGCTCAATCAGTTGCTGACCGAGATGGATGGCTTCGATAACCACAAGGGTATCGTTGTCTTTGCCGCAACCAACCGTCCCGACAGTCTCGATCCCGCTCTACTGCGCCCCGGTCGTTTTGACCGCCGCATCCCCGTTGAGCTGCCCGATCTGACCGGCCGCAAGAACATCCTCGAGCTGCATGCCAAGAGCGTGAAGACCGAGCCGCCGATCGACCTGACCGCGATTGCCCGCGCCACGCCCGGTGCCTCGGGCGCCGACTTGGCCAATATCATCAACGAGGGCGCCCTGCGCGCCGTTCGCGAGGGTCGCAAGCGTGCAACCCAGGACGACTTCGAGGAGTCGGTGGAGGTCGTCATTGCCGGTCAACAGCGTAAGTCCACGGTGCTGTCCGACCACGAGAAGCAGGTCGTTTCTTATCACGAGATCGGCCATGCCATCGTCGCTGCCCGCCAGAAGGGCTCTGCGCCGGTCACGAAGATCACCATCGTGCCGCGCACGAGCGGTGCTCTTGGTTATACCATGCAGGTCGAGGAGGACGAGCGCTTCCTGACGACGCGCCAGGAGGTCTTGGACAAGCTCGCTGTCTATTGCGGTGGCCGCGCAGCCGAGGAGCTCATCTTTGGTGAGATGACGACCGGCGCCGCCAACGATATCGAGCAGGCCACCAAGCTCGCCCGTAATATGGTGACGCGCTTTGGTATGTCCGACGAGTTTGGCATGATGGCGCTCGGTACCGTGCAGAACGCGTATCTCAATCAGGACACGTCGCTCACCTGCGCCCCCGGTACGGCCGAGCGCGTGGACGCGATTGTCGCCAAGCTGATCGAGGATGCGCACGACCGCGCCCTGCAGATCCTCAAGGAAAACAAGTTCAAGCTCCACGAGCTGGCTCGTTATCTGTACAAGAAGGAGACGATCACGGGCGAAGAGTTCATGAATCTCCTCACGCGT
>CABUMU010000162.1 GCA_902492855.1 uncultured Collinsella sp.
GACCTCGGTTGCGCTCAAAGAGGACGAGCGCCTAGGTGTGTATGCCTCTACGCAGGTGGTCCGTTTAGACCCCATCACGTCGGCTCGCCTTTCGTTCTCCTATGTCGTGCAGACAGCGGAGGGCGTGATCCGCCTGCTCCAGCCGCAGCATACGATGGAGATTCTCGATCAGTCTTCTTCGATTGTGGGCATTAGCGTTATGTCTTCACAGGCTGCTGCTGCCGGCCCTGCCTCGTTCCTTTCGTTTGCCGCACTCATTTCGTTCTCGCTTGGCTTTATGAACCTGCTGCCCATCCCACCACTCGATGGCGGCAAGCTGGTCATCGAGATCATTCAAAAGATTGCTGGCCGCGAGCTTCCGCTCAAGGTCCAGACGATTGTGAGCTATGTGGGCATCGCGCTCTTTGCGCTGCTGTTTGTCTATATGCTTCGTTCCGACGTCCTTCGATTTATCCTGTAGGGGAGTGTTTGGATTGTCTTTATCCCATCCTTTGCCTCGCGAGTTGACGCGCCCCGTGCATGTGGGCGGTGTGCAGATCGGTGGCGGCGCGCCGGTGGTGGTCCAATCCATGACCTGCACCGATACCGCTGACGCCCAGGCAACGCTTGCGCAAGTGTGCGCGTTGGCGCAGGCTGGCTGCGATATCGTGCGTGTGAGCGTGCCCACCGAGGCCGCGCTTGAGGGTTTCCGCACCATCTGTGCCGAGTCTCCGGTGCCGATCGTCGCCGATATTCACTTTAACCATAAGCTGGCCATCGGCGCCGTCGAGGCTGGTGCCGCCAAGCTTCGCATCAATCCCGGCAATATCGGCGATTGGGCTAAGGTCGATGCCGTGATCGATGCCGCGGGTGCCGCTGGGTGCGCGATTCGTATCGGCGTCAATGCCGGTTCGCTCGAGCAGGATATCGCCGAGCGCGACGACCTCACGCAGCCCGAAAAGCTCGTGATGTCGAGCGAGCGCTTCGTCAAGCACTTTGAGGACCGCGGTTTTACGAACATTGTGCTTTCGGCCAAGGCCCATAGCGTGCAAACGACGCTTGATACCTATCGAGCCCTGTCGCGTGAGATTCCCCACGTTCCGCTTCACCTGGGCGTGACGGAGGCGGGGACCAAGCTCCAGGGCACCATCAAGAGCTCTGTAGGCTTGGGTATCTTGCTTTCCGAAGGCATTGGCGACACCATGCGTGTGTCGCTCACAGCCAATCCGGTTGAGGAGCCGCCGGTTGCCTGGGGAATTCTGCAGTCGTTGGGCCTGCGTCGCCGTGGCCCCGAGATTGTCTCGTGCCCCACATGCGCCCGCTGCCAGGTTAACCTTATTCCCATTGCCGAGGAGGTTACCGAGCGGCTTAAGAACTACTCCGCGCCGCTTTCGATCGCTGTGATGGGATGTGCCGTTAATGGCCCCGGCGAGGCTTCTGATGCCGATCTGGGCGTTGCTTGCGGACGTGGTCAGGCCTTGCTCTTTTCGCATGGCCAGATCATTGGTAAAGTAGCTGAGGACCAAATTGTCGACGCGCTTATGGCCGAGGTCGACAAGCTTATTGAGGAGAAATAAATGACCCGAGCAATGTATATGTCTAAGCTCTATGCGCCGACGCTTAAAGAGGATCCGGCGGACGCTGAGCTCGCCAGCCACCGCCTGCTGCTCCGTGCCGGCATGATCCGCAAGGAGGCCGCCGGTCTGTATTCTTATCTGCCGCTCGCATGGCGCTCGATCCGCAAGATCGAGAACATCGTGCGCGACGAGATGGATGCTGCCGGCGCCCAGGAGCTCATGATGCCCATCATGGTCGATGCCGAGCTGTGGCGTGAGTCCGGTCGTATCGATGCCTATGGCAAGGAGCTTGTGCGCTTTGACGACCGTCATGGTCGCGAGTTCGTCCTGGGCCCCACGCACGAGGAGACCGTCACGGCCCTGGTGCGCAACGAGCTGCGCTCCTACAAACAGCTGCCCGTTAACCTGTACCACATCCAGGATAAGTTCCGCGACGAGTTCCGTCCCCGCTTTGGCCTGATGCGCGGCCGCGAGTTCATCATGAAGGACGCCTACAGCTTCTCCGCCACGCAGGAGAGCCTGCAGGAGGAGTATGACAAGATGAAGCAGGCCTACGCTAACATCTGCGAGCGCTGCTATATCAAGGCCCTGCCCGTTGTTGCCGACTCCGGTGAGATCGGTGGCGATACCTCCGTCGAGTACATGGCTTTGGCCGACGCCGGCGAGGCTTCGCTCGTCTACTGCGACGAGTGCGGCTTTGCTGCCGATGACGAGGCCGCAAGTACCAAGGTCGTCGTGACCGAGGGTCCTGGCGACGGTACGCTTACCAAGGTCGAGACTCCGGGTATGGGCACCATCGAGGCCGTTGCAAAGTTCTTCGGCTTCCCCGAGAACGGCACGCGCAAGTCGCTGGCACTCATCGACGCTGAGGGCAAGCCTGTCGTGGCCATCGTTCCGGGCGATCATGAACTCAACGACTGCAAGGCCGAGCATGTCTTTGGCAAGGGCTATCGCATGATGACCGATGAGGAGCTTCAGGCGAACGGCCTGCACAAGGGCTTTATCGGACCGGTCAACCTGCCCGAGGGCATCCGTCTGGTGTGCGACGAGAGCCTGCGCGAGTCCAAGCAGTGGGCCTGCGGTGCCAACGAGGTCGATTATCACTTTACCGGTGCCTGCCCCGAGCGCGACTTTACCGTCGATGAGTGGGCCGATCTGGTCACCGTTGTCGCCGGCGACCCCTGCCCGCACTGCGGCAAGCCGCTCTCCGCTGCCCGCGGCATCGAGGTCTCTCAGGTCTTCCAGCTGGGCACCAAGTACTCCGAGGCCATGGGTGCCACCTTTATGGATGAGGACGGCAAGGAGAAGCCGCTCATCATGGGTTGCTACGGCGTGGGCGTGTCCCGCTCGCTTGCTGCCGTCGTGGAGCAGCACAACGACGAGCACGGTATCGTCTGGCCGGTCTCCGTTGCCCCGTACGAGGTCGCGGTGATTCCGCTTGATCCCAAGAAGGAAGAGTGCGCTACCGTCTGCGAGCAGATTGTTGATGGCCTGTGTGCCGAGGGTATCGAGGTCGTCGTCGACGATCGCGATGAGCGTCCGGGCTTTAAGTTTGCCGATAACGACCTCATGGGCTTCCCGTATCAGGTGGTTCTGGGCAAGCGCGGCCTTAAGAATGGTACCGTTGAGCTCAAGGACCGTGCTACGGGCGAGCGCGAGGACGTGGCGATCGACGAGGTCGTTGCCAAGGTTGCCGAGCTTGTTAAGGCAGCCCGCCGTTAATCGACGATTTCGCTTGTAGTTCGATATGTGGGACGGCCCCGCATTTCTCCAATCGGGGAGATGCGGGGCCGTCCTATTATCTTGTAGCATCCTCGATATCTAAAAGGAAAACCCCACAGCCCATGCGAGCTGCGGGGTTTTCCATTGTGCCTCCGATGCGAAATAAATCGCTCAGATATTACTGATAATCGACGACGTCGATCCAGTTCTTCAGGAACTCATCGTTCACGTTGCGCTT
>CABUMU010000163.1 GCA_902492855.1 uncultured Collinsella sp.
AATGTGTCGGGAATGTTTCAATGCATGAATATGCAAGCCATTTACGTATTCATGCATCTTTTGGTGCTAAAGTTTCAACCCACTTCATAACGACCGCTGCGAAATGCGCATCGGTGCATAAATCGCAGACAAGGAGTCTGATATGTCTTTGAAGGTTGGAATCGTCGGCGCGGCTGGATATGCCGGAGCCGAGCTCATTCGCCTCGTGCTCGGCCATCCCGAGTTTGAACTTGTTGCCATTACGTCCAACGCCGATGCCGGCCAGCCGCTGTCCGCGGTGTATCCGAGCTTTGCTGGCGTGAGCGATCTGGTTTTCACCACGCATGACGCCCCCGAGCTCAAGAGCTGCGATGCGGTTTTTCTTGCCGTGCCGCACACGGCTGCCATGGCACAGGTGCCCGCGCTGCTTGCATCGGGCGTCTCCTGCTTTGATCTTTCGGCCGACTACCGTCTGAACGACGCGTCCGTCTTTGAGGCATGGTATGCCGCCGAGCACACGAGTCCCGAGCTGCTCAAGACGCGTGCTTTCGGCCTGCCCGAGCTGTTCTGCCAGGACTTGGAGACCGCTGCTTCCAGCCATGCCGCTGGCAGGCCCGTGTTGGTCGCCTGCGCCGGCTGCTATCCCACCGCAACGAGCCTCGCTGCCGCGCCTGCCGTGCGTGCGGGCTGGGTGGCCGAGAGCGGTCCCGTGATCGTTGACGCCATCAGCGGCGTGACGGGTGCCGGCAAGTCCTGTAACGCCCGCACCCATTTTTGCAGCGCGGACGAAAACCTGGAGGCCTATGGCGTGGGTAAGCATCGTCACACGCCCGAAATCGAGCAAATCCTCGGTCTAACCGATCGCGTCGTTTTTACCCCGCACCTGGCACCGCTCAAGCGCGGCCTGCTCTCCACGGTGACGCTGCCGCTCACGCCGCAGGCCATCGACTCCCTGGCTCTTGAGGATGTCGTCGACTATTACAAGCAGTTCTACGCTGGACGCACCTTTGTGCGCGTGCTCGACGCCGGCCAGCAGCCCAAGACGGCTTCGGTCGTCGGAACCAACGCCGCCCAGATTGGCCTCGCGCTCAACAAGCGCGCGGGCGTTCTGGTGGCGACGGGCGCCATCGACAATCTGTGCAAGGGTGCAGCAGGCCAGGCGGTCCAGTGCGCCAACATCGTCTTTGGTTTTGACGAGCGACGAGGCTTGCCCACAGTGGCGTGCCCGGTGTAGCACATTCGATTGTTAACGATTTGGTAGTCGGGCATCGAGTGGGGCGCCACTCTTAAGCTGGTCTCATGATTACGACTGGCATGGCGCACCAACCGATGTCCATTTTTTGTTTGACATAAGGAGTCATAAAGACGATGAATATCGAGCTGTTTGATATCAAGATTCGCGCCGTCGAGGGTGGCGTTACGGCAGCGGCCGGCTTTAAGGCCACAGGCATCCATGCGGGATTCCGGAAGAATCCCGAGCGCCTGGATTACGCGCTCGTCGTGCCCGATAAACCCTGTCCCGGGGCCGGCGTGTTTACGACTAACCGCTTTTGTGCGGCGCCCGTGCAGGTGAGCCGTGCCAACCTGGGCGGCGCCGACAAGGGCTACGGCGTCATTGCCGGCGTTTCGGTCAACTCTGGCAATGCCAACGCCGCCACGGGCGAGACCGGCCTTGCATGCGCGCGCGAGACGTGCAGCATCGCATCGCAGGTCATCGGCTGCGAGCCCCAGCAGATTCTGGTTGCCTCCACGGGTGTGATTGGCCAGATTCTGCCGATCGACACGTTTGAGACCGCCATTCCTGCTGCCTACGAGGCACTCTCCGCCCACGGTGGCGCCGATGCCGCTCGCGCCATCATGACGACCGACACGCACTCCAAGGAGTACGCCGTGTCCTACGTCAGCGAGGCTGCGGGACACACAGGCAATGCCTATACGGTGGGCGGTATGTGCAAGGGCTCGGGCATGATCATGCCCAACATGGCCACCATGATCGCGGTCATCACTACCGATGCCCCCGTCGAGCCGGCGGCGCTCCACGCCCTGTTGCTCTCCACCGTCAAGCAGACCTTTAACAAGGTAACGGTCGATTCCGACACCTCGACCAACGACACCTGCATCATGCTTGCCTCCGGCGCCGCTGCCGCAGATGCCGAGCCTATCGTCGAGGGCTCCGATGCCTTTGACGAGTTGGCATTTGCCGTGCACGAGGTGTGCGAGAGCCTGGCGCGCAATATCGCCGCCGATGGTGAGGGCGCATCCAAGCTTGTTACGGTCAACGTTACCGGCGCCGTGAACGACGAGGAGGCCGATATCGCCGCCCGTGCCGTTGCCAACTCGCCGCTCGTTAAGACCTGCATCGCCGGCCACGACTGCAACTGGGGCCGCGTTGCCATGGCGCTTGGCAAGTGCGGCGTGAAGTTTAATCAGGAAGACGTTTCCATCGACATGATGGGCATGCCTGTCTGTCGCGACGGTCTGACTGTTCCCTTTGACGAGGACGAGGCTCTGCGACGTTTCGAGGCACCCGAGATCGTGATCTCGGCCGACCTGGGCGCAGGCGACGCGGCAACGACCGTGTGGACCTGCGACCTCACGCATGAGTACATCTCCATCAACGGCGACTACCGTTCCTAGATTCCGGGCACGCTGCGCATCTTGCCGCGATTGCGGACAGTGGAGCACGGCGCGATAACGATACGAAAGACGAGGCAGATTATGAAATTCGCACGCGATTGTCGTTCGAGCGAATCCAACGAAGCAACCGCGCAGCTGCTGTTCGAAGCACTGCCGTGGATTAAAAACCTGACCGGCAAGACGGTTGTTATCAAATATGGCGGAGCCGCCATGGTTGATGAGCAGCTGCGCCGCGACGTGATGAGCGACATCGTTTTGCTCAAGATCATCGGTATGCGCCCCGTCATCGTGCACGGCGGCGGCAAGGCTATCAACGAGGCGCTGAGCCATTACGATATTCCCGTCGAGTTTAAGAACGGCCAACGCGTGACCACGCCGGCGACTATGGATATCGTGCGCGAGGTGCTGGGCGGCAAGGTTAACCAGGAGCTGGTTGCTGCCATCAACCACCACGGCAACCTGGCCGTGGGCGTGTCGGGCAGCGATGCCGGCACGCTCATCGCCGAGCCGCTCGACCCCGAGCTCGGTCGCGTGGGCAAAGTGACGCACGTCAACACCGACTATATCGAGCGCTTACTCGATAGCGAGTACATCCCCGTCATCGCTACCGTCGCGGCGGGGGAGGACGGCGGTTTCTTCAACATCAACGCCGATACCGCCGCCGGTGCCGTTGCCGCGGCGCTCCACGCGCATAAGGCGATCTTTTTGACCGATGTCGATGGTCTGTACAAGGACTTTAGCGACAAGGACTCGCTTATCTCCAACCTAACGCTCGACGAGGTTAACGAAATGCTCTACGGCGGCGAGGTCGATAAGGGCATGATTCCCAAGCTGCGTGCGGCCGTCGATGCGCTTACCGGCGGCGTATTTCGTGCCCACATCATTAACGGTACTACGCC
>CABUMU010000164.1 GCA_902492855.1 uncultured Collinsella sp.
CTATATTCAGCATGAGTTATTTAATGCTAGTACGGGAGGCTGATATGGGGCTGTTCAAGAAGAAAAACCCGCAGGATGCCTTTGATCCCGATGTGTTTACCATCACGGATACGATTTTGGACCCGCCGCGGTTTACATTTTTGCCGGCTATCTACCAGGACGCCACGCGCCGCAAGTGGGCCGTGCATCAGCGCGGCGGCGAGCCGAAGATTTTTGACTATGCGGACGTGTTGCAGTGCGAAGTGGCCGAGGCGGGCGATCCGGAGGCCGAAGAAGCGGTCTCTAAACAGGAATTTGCCCAGCGTATCCTGGCAAATCCTGCCAAGGCGGCGAAAATAAACGCTGCCAAGCGTAATATGTGTCTTGGTATGGGCGTTGTTGTGGCGGTTCAGACGGGAAAAGACGAGGTTTCCAAATTAGAGATTCCCGTTATGACCGACGAAGTCAAACGCGATTCAAGTCTATATAAGTCGTATCGGAATGTCGCCGAGAAGATTAAGGCAGAATTTGATGCCATGGGAGGGCTGGCCTAATTTTGGCGGCATACGTTTCTGAATGAGGAGTCTGTGCAATGGCAGGCGAATCTTATGCAATTCCCCCCAAAGATCGTGCTGTTGAGGGAATTCTTTGGTATATCCAGCACCATCAGCTTGCCGGCGGCGATCGCCTGCCGGCCGAGCGTGTGCTGTGCGAAGAGATTGGCGTTTCGCGTACGGCGTTGCGTGCCGGTATCACGCGGCTTATCTCGTGTGGAACGCTCGAGAGCCGTCGCGGATCGGGCACGTATGTGTGTCCTCCCAAGCCGCTGAATATCTTCCAGGAAACGTATAACTTTTCCGATGCTGTGCGGACTGCCGGCCTGCACCCCTCTTCTCGTCTGGTTTCCACCGGGACCATCGAGGCGGATGAGGCGCTTGCCGACAAGCTTGGGGTGGCTGTAGGCGCTCCCTTGCTCCGCATGCAGCGCGTTCGACTTATTGAGGGCGAGCCGGCGTCAATCGAGACCGCTCACGTTAACCTGTCCCTGTGCCCATCGCTTCCCGAGCACGATTTTGAGTGTGAGAGCCTTTACGATGTCTTGCTCAAAGAAGGTGGCGTGCGTGTTGAGCATGGACGTGAGCATATCTCCATCTCGCGTTTGAACGTCGAAGAGGCCGAGCTGCTCCAGCAAGAAGAGGGAACGCCGGTGTTCTATGAGAGCACGATCGAATTTGATAAGGACATGCGTTTTGTGGAGCATTGCAAATCGGTGATTTTGCCCACAAAGTTCCGCTTTGCCGATAACGGTGAAAAGAACGGCATGAGGAGCGTGGCAGGTGAACAATGGCTGAAACAGTAGATGCCACCCCGGTTTATATGCGCATACGACGTCGCATTGAAGAGCGTATCGAACGCGGTATATATCCCACGGGTTCCATGATTCCGTCCGAAAAAGACCTCGCCGAGGAATTTGGTACGACACGCTTGACCATCCGGAGTGCTGTCGATGAGTTGGTTCGGCGCGGGCAGATTCGTCGCGTCCGCGGAAAGGGCGCGTTTGTGGCACAGAAAGTGCCCGTTGCCTACGAACGAACAGGAGGCTTTCGCGAGTCGGTTCGTGCTTCGGGCGGCGAGCCGTCCGTCCGCATCCTCGCGCGTTCCAAGCGTTATGCGGGCCCTTATTATGCCAACCTGTTTGGCATTGCCGAGGACGATTTGCTGTATTCGATTCGGCGTTTGAACTGCGTCAACGGCGATCCCGTATCGATTGAGATGGCGTTCATCCCGTGCCTGCTGTTTCCCACAATCGAAAATATTGACGTGTCGGTCTTCAGTTTGTACGAGACCTATGAGATGCTGGGCCGAAAGCCGGTCATGGCGCAGGAGAAGCTCGATATCGAGGCACTGGGCGCGCGAGATGCCGGCCTGCTTGGACTGGAGCAGGGCGATCTTGCCTTGACGCTTGAGTGCGTGAGCTTCGATGCGAGCGGCCAGGCGATCGAGTACGTCAAGTCGTTTAACCGCGGTGATGCGGGTGGATATACCTATACGTACTAGCTGGTTTTTTTGCATAACGGGCTGAAAAGTTGACGGAATTTTGATTCGTTGAGCAGACTGTATATACAACCTTTCAGGGCTCAAAATCGACCGTTCGCCGATGGGGATAAATTAATCGACAAAGAGGTATCAAAAAGCTGTAACCTGTAACTGTGATTGGTATCAAATACTAATGATTTGTTACGAGGTGAGACGATGAAGATGCTCGATTACGTTCAGCTTGCCCATGTGCGTATGGGGGAGAACCTCGAGCGTTCGTCTGAGCTGGTAGCGCAGCTCGTTGATATTTTCCAGTCCGGTTCTTTTGACGCGCTGCGCATCGTTGCTTCGGGTTCGTCGCGCCATGCCGCCGATTGCGCCCGCGATTACCTGCAAGATGCCCTGCAAATGCAGGTGTCCGTTGTGACGCCCGAGGCCTTCGTTGATTTTGAACACACCTATCCGCAGCATGCGCTCAACATTGCCGTTTCGCAGAGTGGCTATTCGACCAATACGATTGCGGCGCTCGATTACATGCGCGCACACGATATGGCTGCAGTTGCGCTCACGGCAAACGTCGAGGCACCCATCAAGGATCACGCTGACATCGTTCTTGACTACGGTGTGGGCGTCGAGTCGGTGGACTTTGTGACTCTGGGCGTCGAGGTGCTCGTTGAGTACCTGGTGCTCTTTGGTATTTACGGCGGTCAGGCGCGCGGAACGATTGACGCCAAGGGCGTTGCCCAGCGTCTTGACGACCTGCGCGAGGCCATCCAGGCCAATGCCGTGATGTGCAAGACCGCCGAGGCATATGTCCAAGACCACATGCTCGAGCTTTCTGAGCACACGCCCGCCATGGTCGTCGGCAACGGCCCCAACTATGGCGTTGCCGAAGAGGCGGCCCTCAAGCTGAGCGAGACCATCAAGATTCCTGCCATGCATCACGAAGGCGAGGAGTTCGTCCACGGTCCCGAGATGCAGATCGTTCCGGGCTATCTGGTGTTTATCGTCGACGATCCGCAGGGGTCGGAGCGTCTTGCGAATATCGCTGATGCGCTATCGAACGTTACGACAAAAACGGTGCTGCTCACGGCCCATCCCAAGGGTAGGGCTCACGAGGTTGCGGTGCCTCAGGTGGCTCCGCTGCTCAGCGCAATTCCCAATCTTGTGTTCTTCCAGACGATTGCGGCCATGATAGCCGAGCGTCTGAAGTCATGGGGCGTGCACCCGTATCTCGATGCTGTCTCCAAGCAAATGGAGGTCAAGGCAGAGGGCTACGAAGAGTCAGTCAATGCGCTTAAGGCCAAAGCGGCCGAGTGTTACGGAATGTAAGCGGGTTTTGATGCCCGTTGGCATGGGGGATGTGGAAACAACCCCAGAAAGGAGAGACAAATGAAGGAAACCGAGAAGATCGAGATCATGCATTTCGACCAGGAGGGCTATCTCG
>CABUMU010000165.1 GCA_902492855.1 uncultured Collinsella sp.
CTTCGTTAAACGGGCGCTAGGGCGTCACCCTTACACCAACATTTTCGACGCGATCTACTTTGTTGTTGCCGATTTGAGTGCGCGTGCGCCAACCCAAGCATCGTCACGGCTTCAGTTCCCCTATTCATAAACATAAAACCCCGCCAAACGTGATTCCCCTAGGGAAAACACGCTTGGCGGGGTCGTAGCGTGATTTCCCTAGGGGAATCACGCCATCAGGCGAACAACTCAGCCGAGCAGTTCGCTACTCCTCCCAGTAAGCGTCTGCAAGCAGCTTAAAGCAGATCTTCTTGACCGGCTGTGCGCCATCACCCGGGAACTCGAGCGTGGGCATGTGAGGCTCGCCGGCAACGAACAGCGCGAACTTATCGTCAGCAAGATCGCCGGCGATCGAGGCGTCGGAATCGACCAAATCGTAGTCGTCCTTCTCGTCAAACTCCTGGACCAGCGTCAGGCTGCCCGTGGCGACCTTAAAGGCCTCGCGACCCTCGACGTCGATCTGTAGGTCGTGATAGCGCTGATGCGTCTCGTAATGAGCCTCAGCCTCGGGACGCGTCGTGGGAGCCATGACGTTCGCAAAGACCTTGTCGCCCAGAATCGGATGGCTGCCGACCTCGAGCTCCGCCGGGTCGTTCTCCTCGAGCCAGTCGATCAGCACGTCGAGGCCCTTGAGCATTCCGCGATATTCCTCGATATCGCCTAATGCACCGTAAATCATCTAAATCCCCTTTCGGATCGTTTCCTTGGCGGCTACTCGGCAAACGCGTTGCCGACGCTGTTGCCACCCACATACGTCTCGACCAGGGTAAGGTCGGGATTGAACACGACAAAGTCGGCGTCGCGACCGGGCATAATGCTGCCACATTTATCCTCGACGTGAGCGGAGCGCGCGGGTACCTCAGTCGCCATGCGAATTGCGATATCAGCGCTCGCAAGACCCCAGTCAACGATGTTCTTGACGCCCTGTGCGAGCGTGAGCACTGAGCCGGCGATAGCAGAGCCATCGGCGAGCCAGCAAAGGTTGTCCTTCATAACGACGTCCATGCCGCCGCTGGTGTACTTGCCCTCGGGCATGCCGCCGCAACCCAGGCAGTCGGTAATCAGCACCGTGTGCTGCCAGCCCTTGGCCTGCAGCAAGGCCTTGATAGCAGCGGGGTTCACGTGCTTGCCGTCGCAAATGATCTCGGCATAGGTATTGGGCGTGGTCATAGCGGCGCCGACGACACCGGGCTCACGGTGATGCAGACCACGCTGGCCGTTGTAGGTATGCGTAAAGCAGCTGGCGCCAGCATTGATAGCGGCGGCACACTCATCATAGGTGGCATCGGAGTGGCCAATGCAGGTCACGACGCCCTTTGCGCTCAGAGCCGCGGCATAAGCGGCAGCGCCATCGCGCTCGGCCGCCATGGCGCTCTTGACGATACGACCGCCGGCGGCCTCCTGCCACTCGTCAAAAACTTCCTCGGACGGGTCGATCAGATAAGCGGGGTTCTGGGCGCCCACATGCTTCATGGTAAAGAACGGACCCTCCAGGTAGATGCCCTGAATACGAGCACCGCAAAACTCGGGTCCGCGCTCTTCGTCCGCCTGCGCAATGGCAGCGCAGGCGTCCTTGATCTGCTCCACGCCGTCGGTAAAGGTCGTAGGCAGCCAGCTGGTGGTACCACGACGAGCGAGCTCGGTCGAGCTGATGTTGATACCCTCGGCATCGTTATCGGTCGTGGCATGGTTATAGAAGCCATGAATGTGGGTGTCCACCATGCCCGGCGCAATCCATGTACCCGAATAATCTTTGATCTCGCAAGCGGGCTCATCGGCCTGCCAAGCGCCAAAGACGCCGTCTTCGACCATCAGGAAGCCGCCCAGCTGCGGCCCCGCCGGCAAAAAGAACTTGTCGGCCTTGATAGCATACGTGCTCATCTATGCTCCCGTACCCGCAGTGCGTTTTAGGGCGGATCAAAAACCACTGCATTGTTAATTCGAGCGATTGTTCGTTGCCTTCTACCGCTTGGCACATTTTTCACCCGCCGCAAAACACGCCAAGCCGTTTATACCCAATAACTCTAGACTGCGCGGTTGTGGTAGACCTTGTACTTAAACTGGTCGGCACGCGCAACCGAACGCGTATACTCGATAACCTCGTTGTTCATGTCATATGTGGTACGAATCAAATCCAGCACCGGTGCGCCTTCAGCAATCTCGAGCAAACGAGCGTCGGAATGGCGGGCGATACTCGCATAGAATTCTTCCTCTGCCACGCGAACTTTCTCGTGAAAGTCCTGCTCGATCATGTCGTACAGCGATTTGTTCTCGATCATGGGGCGCTTAAGCGCAAAGAACTTGCGACTTGGCAGATATGTACACTCAATCATCAGCGGCACACCATCGGCTATACGCAGGCGCTTGATCTTGTACAGACGCTCGCCCAGGCGCGCGTTCATCTCTACGGCAATATTCTTGTCAGCCTCGACCTCGGTAAACTCGAGAATCGTTGTCTTGGGCACACGGCCGATCGCCTTCATCTGCTCGGTAAAGCTGTATGTCTGCGTGAGGTTTGCCGTTTGCAGAGAGCGGTCGCACACCATGGTTCCACGGCCGCGCTGACGAACCACCAAGCCTAGGCGCTCAAGCTCCTGTAGGGCAAGGCGAACCGTCGTACGCGAGAGCCCGTAGCGCTCCGACAAGTCACGCTCAGACGGCAAATAGTCGCCGGGTCGAAGCTCGTGATCGATTTTATCGGTCAGCAAATCGACGAGCTGATCGTACAGAGGTTGTTTGCGCGCTCCCATTGCCATAATGATACCTGCCGGATAAATGACTCGAAATTGGTTGTAACCAGACACCACGTACTATAGCAGTTTTATTGGAATAACAGCAGGTCAACCAGCATATTTCAATATTGTTTGCCGGTTGATAGCCTGTGCGCCGTAATACCAATTACACCACTACATCAAGTATCGAGGTAGCAAAAAGGGCCGCCTCCGCGGAGCGGGACGACCCTTTGTAAGACAGATACGTCTTTAAGGCTTAGAGAAGCTTCTTGAGCTCCTCGGCAACAGCCTGGACCTGCGTGCCGATGATGACCTGGGTAGCACCCTTGTCCATCTTCATGACACCCAGAGCGCCGGCCTTCTTGCAGGCAGCCTCGTCGACCAGAGCGGAATCGCCAAGCTCGAAGCGCAGGCGAGTAGCGCAGCAGTCAACGGTCTTGACGTTCTCCTTGCCACCGACGGCAGCAAGAACAGCGGCGGCCAGAGCGGCGAACTTGTCGTCGCCAGCAGCGGCGGAAGCGGAGGTCTCCTCGACATCCTCATCCTCGCGACCAGGGGTCATGAGGTTGAACTTGGTGATGGCGAAACGGAAGACAACGTAGAAGACCACGAAAGCG
>CABUMU010000166.1 GCA_902492855.1 uncultured Collinsella sp.
CGCGCATTCGCGACCTTGCGGGCGCTTATGGCATGGTGGAGCCCAGCGAGAGCGTTACACTTGATTTTTCGCAGGATGCAGCCGCGGGCGCTAGCTCGACCGCGACCGCTCAGTAACAAGACGGTAGCTGAGTATGACAAATGACTATCGCCGCGGCTCCGACGGGGGTCGCGGTTCTGGACGTCCCTCATCGCGGGGACGTTCTGGTTATCAAGGAACGGGTCGGCCATCTTACAACGCGAGGCCGTCCTATGGCAACGACCCTGCGTCGCGTCTCCGTGGCTCGAGTGGCCCTCAAATGCATAACACCAGACCGCGCAAGAGCTCGTCGACCGAATGGCTCACGGGCACGCCGCTGCCCCGCCGCAAGGCCGTCATGGGCTTTATCGGGTTTGGCTTGGGTTTGGGCGTCCTTCGCCTTGCCGACTATCAAATCGTGGAAGCCGATAAGTTGCGCGACCGCGCCGATGCACGTCGCTTGCTTGCGCAGACGCTATATGCCAAGCGCGGTACCATCTACGACCGTAACGGCAACGTGCTGACGTCGTCGGTCGAATGCCGTAACATCGCCGTGAATCCTCAGCTTATCGAGGACGTTGACAAAACGGTATCGGCGTTGGTCAAAGCTACGGGCATCGATAAAAAGACCTGTCGCGAGCTCGTTGAGTCGGATGGCACCTGGGTGTATATCAAACGTCAGGTGGACGAGGATGATGTCGCGGCGCTGGAGAAGAAGAACCTGCCAGGCGTGCTCTTTGAGCAGGCCATGAAGCGCGTATACCCCTACGGCAATCTGGCATCGCAGGTGCTTGGCGTGGTAAACGTGGACAACGACGGTCTGACGGGCCTCGAAAAACAGTACAACAAGCTTTTGACCGGAACCAACGGTTCGCTGGTGCGCGAGCGGGCGAGGGACGGTAGCTATATCGCGGGCGGCGCCTATAAAAAGGTGGCGGCGGTTGACGGCGTGGACATCGTGACGACGCTCGATGTCAATATCCAGCGTGCCGCCGAGGACGCCCTGGCCGAGGCGGTCGAAAAGACCAAGGCCAAGAATGGCTCGGCCCTGGTCACCGATCCCACGACGGGCGAGATTCTGGCGGCATGCTCGTATCCGACATATGACCAGACCGATCTGGAAAACGCCAAGACCGAGGACATGAACTTGCGTCTGGTAACCGATGCCTACGAGCCCGGCTCGGTCTTTAAGACGCTCGTGGCCGGTGCCGGCTTCGACTTGGGCGCCGTGCGTTCGAGCACGTCGTTTGAGGTGCCGGCGAGCATTAAGGTTGGCGACGACACCGTTACCGACGCCGATAAGCGCGACTACACCATGACCATGGACGTGCGCGAGATGATGCGTCGTTCGTCCAATGTGGGCTTTGTCCTGGTGGGACGCAAGATCGGTGCCGATGATTTTGCCACCTATGTGGACAAGTGGGGTATCGGCCATAGCTCCGGTGTCGATTTTCCGGGTGAGAGTCTGGGCATCGTCAAGGAGCGCGACCAGTACGACGGCGCCACGCTGGGCTCGATGAGCTTTGGCCAGGCGCTGTCCGTCTCGCCGATTGAGGTCGCACGTGCCGTGGGCGGCATCGCGAACGGCGGCGTGATGATGACTCCGCACTTCTATAAGTCCAGCAAGGGCGATGAGAAGGACTGGGGCGAAGGCGAGCGTGCGATTTCGGAGGACGCCGCCGCCCAGGTGACATCGTGCATGCAGACGGTCGTGTCCGAAGGCACGGGCGTTGGCGGTGCGGTCGATGGCTATGACGTGGCGGGCAAGACCGGTACGGCCGAGCGTGCTGACGAGAACGGCGGTTACCTCAAGGAGAACTACATGTCGTCCTTTATGGGCTTTGCGCCGGCACAATCGCCCAAGGTGCTGTGCTATATCACACTCGATGGAACGCCGAGCGGCTCGGATGCCGCCGCGGTGCCATTCCAGTCCATTATGGCCAACGCGCTCGACGTGCTGGGCATCCCGCGCACGAAGTAGGGGGTTACAATCTTGAGCGTGGCCTGCCGTTTGATCTGAAGGGTGTTCACATGCCCTGCACCACGCGCGCATGGCACTGGGATACAATACGCCGATAGCATTATTAGGTTTACAGGGGAGCTGCAATGATAGAGATCGCCGTCAACAACCTCGCGGCCTCAACGGGGGCCCGAACCGTGACGGAAGAAGTCGATCGGGTATGCCGCGGGTGCGTTATCGACTCGCGTCAGGTCGAGGAGGGGACGATCTTTGTCGCCTTCCCCGGCGAAAAGGTCGACGGCAATGATTTTGCCTCCCGTGCCATCGAGTCGGGTGCCGGTGCCGTCGTGATGACGCGCGAGCCCGATGCCGAGCTGGTTTCGCTGGCGCAGGACAAGGGATGCGCCATCTTGCTGACCGACGACCCCGTGGAGTTCTTGCTGCGCCTGGCGCACGTATATCGCTTGGAGCTTGGCTGCCTGGTCGTCGGCATTACCGGTTCGATTGGCAAGACGACGACCAAGGACGTGCTCGCTGCCGTGCTCGCCAAGCGTTATCGCGTCTGGGCCACGAAGGGCAATTTCAACAACCTGATCGGCATGCCGCTCACGGTGCTTTCCGCTCCGGCCGATACCGAGGTTCTGGTGCTCGAGATGGGCATGAACCATTTTCATGAGATTGAGCGCCTGTCCCAGTCTGCCAACCCCAATCTTGCCATCGTGAGCAAGATCGGAACCTCCCACATCGGTATCCTGGGCAGCCGCGAGAACATCGCCCGCGCCAAGTCCGAGATTGTCCAGGGCATGCGCGCCGCCGGCGACTTCTCGCCGTTGCTGGTTTTGGGCGGCGAGGACGACTTTACGCCGTTCATTCGCGATACGTTCGCCCAGCCTGCGGGTATTGACGTGATGCTGGCCGGTGTCTCGGACGACGACGAGGTCCGCGCGCGCGACATTCGCGTCGACGACGAGGGCCATCCGGTCTTTACGCTCGACTTTGGTCAGGGCGACACGGTCGATACCATGTTGGCTATTCCCGGTGTGCAGTCCGTGCCCAATGCCGTCAAGGCCGCCGCGGTCGCCTATCGTCTTGGCGTGACGCCCGAGCAGATCGATGCTGCCTTTAGGGGCCTTACGATCACCGGTCACCGTCAGGAGATCAAGCGCGCCAAGAGCGGAGCACGCATCATCGACGACTCCTATAACGCCAGTGCCGAGTCTATGGCTGCCGGCCTCGATTTGCTGTGCTCGCTCATCTGTGACGGTTCGCGCATGGCGATCCTGGGCGAGATGGGCGAGATGGGCGACGAGGCTCCTCGCATGCATGAGCTCGTGGGCGCCTATGCTGCCGCCAAGAAGCTCGACATGCTC
>CABUMU010000167.1 GCA_902492855.1 uncultured Collinsella sp.
GCATGCGCACCATCTTCCCCATGGTCGAGCTGATCGACGACGTTGAGAAGTACGCCAAGAAGGACTACTGGATTCTCAACTACTCCAACCCTGCCGCCATCGTCTCCGAGGGCTGCCGTGTGCTGCGTCCTAACGCTCGCATCATCAACATCTGCGACATGCCGATCGCAATCATCGACGTGGTTTGCGCCGCGCTCGATATCGACAAGAAGGATGTCGAGTACGATTACTTTGGACTCAACCACTTTGGTTGGTTCACCTCGATTCGCCACAAGGGCGAGGAGGTGCTCCCGCAGCTGCGCGAGTACATCAAGGAGCATGAGATCCTGCTGCCCGATTCCTACCTCAAGGGCATGGGCTCGCTCATGGCAAAGAAGCCCGAGGAGGCCACCGACGAGCATCCCGAGCAGAACCGCCACACCAAGGGCAGCTGGTACTACGTCTGGAAGGGCGAGTACGAGATCATGGAGTGCTTCCCGGAGTACCTGCCCAACACGTATCTGAACTACTACCTGCAGCAGAAGGAGTTCGTCGAGCATTCCAACCCCGAGCGCACCCGTGCTAACGAGGTTGAGGAGACGCGCGAGAAGAATCTCTTCGACGGCATCGACCACTACGAGAAGACCGGCGAGATCGACGAGAGCACGTTCTATGCGGGCAGCCACGGCGACTGGATTGCCGACCTGGCTATCGCTCTGAAGAACGACACCAAGCAGCGCTTCCTGGTCATTTGCGAGAACAAGGGCGCTATCCCCAACATGCCCTACGACGCTATGGTCGAGCTGCCTGCCTACATTGGCAAGAACGGCCCCGAGGTCATCAGCCGCGACAACATTCCTCTGTTCCAGCAGGGTCTCATGATGCAGCAGCTGAACTCCGAGAAGCTCATTGTCGAGGCTACGATCGAGGGTTCGTACGAGAAGGCGCTCAAGGCCTTTACGCTCAACAAGACCGTGCCGTCGATGAAGGTCGCCAAGGAGGTTCTCGACGACATGATCGAGGCCAACAAGGGTTACTGGCCCGAGCTTAAGTAAAAGCAACAGGGTCGCTGACCGCATACCTAGAGCAATGCCCCGTCCACGTGATTGCGTGGGCGGGGCATTGTCGTTTGGTAACGCGTTTTACCAAATATGGCATTTATCTGCGGTAATGTTCTATTTCACCGCTGAGGGTGACATTTCATGCCGCCTACCGAACTGCGTGAAGACCTAACAACTTTTTAGGTCAGTGTTGTGCGTGTAGCAACTTCGCCCGGCCTCGCCTCCGGGCTGCCATGTGAGAGGGGATCTTATGGCTCGACTGCATGTAATGGAACGCAGCCACGCTCAGGCCGTCATGGACGACCTGCACGATGCGCTCGGACGTCGTCTGGCGGTGAGCTCGCTCGCCCCGTGTCCCGTGGAGTTTACGGCAGCGCTCGTCAACCTGTGCTCCACCCAGAGCTGCGGCAAGTGCACGCCCTGCCGCGTGGGCCTAAGCGCGCTGAGCGACCTGCTCGCCGATGTGCTCGAAGGGCGCGCCGATGAGTCCACACTCAACCTGATTGAGCGCACGGCCCGCACCATCTACCTTTCGAGCGATTGCGCCATCGGCTACGAGGCCGGCGCCATGGCGCTCACGGCCATTCGCGGCTTCCGCGACGATTTTGAGCATCACATTCGCGAGCACTCCTGCGGCTTTGATCGTGAGGCCCGCGTCCCGTGTGTCTCGGGCTGTCCGGCGCACGTCGACATTCCCGGTTACATTTCGCTTGTCGAGGCCGGCCGCTATGCCGATGCCGTCAAGGTCATCCGCAAGAATAACCCGCTGCCGCTCGTTTGCGGCCTGGTGTGCGAGCATCCCTGCGAGATGCATTGCCGCCGTGGCATGGTCGACGACCCCATGAACATCCTCGCCCTCAAGCGTTTTGCCGTTGAGCACAGTGACCTCAACGATTACAAGCCCAGCGTGGCCGACAACACCGGCAAGCGCATCGCCGTGATCGGCGGCGGCCCGGCCGGCCTTTCCTGTGCCTACTACCTGGCCGTGATGGGCCATAAGGTGATCATCTTTGAGCAGCGCCACCACCTGGGCGGCATGCTGCGCTACGGCATTCCCAGCTACCGTCTGCCGCGCGAGCGCCTGCAGGCCGAGATCGACTGGATCTTGAGCGCCGGCATCGACGTGGAACTCGACCACTCCGTCAATGGCGAGGAGCTTGCCCGCCTGCGCGACGAGTTCGATGCCGTCTACCTGGCCATTGGTGCCCATAGCGATAAGAAGCTCGGCCTTCCGGGCGAAGAGGCGCCCGGCGTGGAGTCGGCCGTCAAGATGCTGCGCGCCATCGGCGACGACGAGCTGCCCGACCTGAGCGGTCAGCGCGTGTGCGTCATCGGCGGCGGCAACGTGGCCATGGACGTGGCGCGCTCTGCCGTGCGCTGCGGTGCCGAAAAGGTGAGCATCGTCTACCGCCGTCGCATCTGCGACATGACGGCCCAGGATGCCGAGATTGCCGGCGCCCAGGCCGAGGGCTGCGAGGTTCTTGAGCTCACCGCACCGCTCGCTATTGAGACGGGCGAGGAAGGTCGCGTGAGTGGCCTGCGCGTGCAGCCGCAGATTATCGGCGAGCCCCGTCGCGGTCGTCCGGCTCCGCGTGCCGCCGCCACGCCCGAGCGCGTCATCCCCTGCGAGCGTGTGTTCGTCGCCATTGGCCAAGACATCGATTCCAAACCGTTTGAGGAGGTGGGCATTGCCTGCAAGTGGGGCTGCGTGGTCACCGATTCGGACGGTGCCGTGCCCAACTTCGACGGCCTCTTTAGCGGCGGCGACTGCCAGACCGGTCCCGCCACCGTCATCCGTGCCATCAACGCTGGCCGCGTGGCTTCGGCAAATATCGACCGCTACCTGGGCTTCGACCACAAGATCAAGCTCGACGTGGAGCTGCCGACCGTGCAGTTTAAGGGCAAGCACGAGTGCGGCCGCTGCGAGCTGGGTGAGCGCGAGGCCGGCGAGCGTATTCACGATTGGAATCTGGTCGAGCAGGGCCTTACCGAGGAGGAGGCGCGCCAGGAGGCAAGCCGCTGCCTGCGTTGCGACCACTTTGGCTTTGGCGCGTTCCGCGGAGGGAGGAGCCTGGAATGGTAGAGCTCAACAACCCCACTGTCAGCGACAACACCGAAAGCGGAGCACTCAATATGGTCAAGCTCACTATCGATAATTGCGAGGTCGTGGTACCCGAGCACACCACGATCCTGGACGCGGCCAAGTCCGTCGGTATCCAGATTCCCACCCTGTGCTACCTGCGCGATCTAAACGAGATCGGCGGCTGCCGCGTGTGCGTGGTCGAAGTC
>CABUMU010000168.1 GCA_902492855.1 uncultured Collinsella sp.
GATGGGGCCGACGGCAACGAGCGTCACGAGCACGGTCACGAACACCGAGACGAGCGGGGTCACAAAGAGGTCGAACATCTCGGGAACGATCTTGTGCAGGCGCTTCTCGAGGAAGGCCAGAATGGCGCAGGCGATAACGATGGGGATCACGTGGCCCTGATAGCCGACCCACTCAAAGCTGTATACACCGGGAATGACGGTGACCATGGTCTGCACGCCCTCGGAGGCAACCGTGTAGGCGCTCTGCAGCGAGGAGTTGATGAACGCACCGCCGACGACGGCGCCCAGATACGGGTTGGCGCCAAAGGCCTTAGCGGCGGAGTAGCCGATCAGGATCTGCAGAATGCCAAAGGACGTTCCCGAGACCAGGTCGGCGATCTTATAAATAAAGGTATTAGTGTCGAGCGCGATAAAGTCGTTGGAGGCCATAAAGTTGAGGGCGCTCATAATGCCCAGCAGCAAGCCCGAAGCCACGATGGCGGGGATGATGGGGACAAAGACATCGCCGAGCACCTTAATGGCACGCATAAAGATGTTCTGCTGCTGAGCCGCGGCCTCCTTGACCTCGGCCTTGGTGGCAGCTTCGACGCCACTGAGCGCGATGAACTCTTCGTAGACCTTATTGACGGTACCGGTGCCAAAAATAATCTGGAGCTGCCCCTGGGCCTCAAAGACGCCCTTGGCGCCGTCGATATTCTCGAGGGCCTCCTTGTCGACCTTGGCGTTATCGGCAATCACCAGGCGCAGACGCGTGGCGCAGTGTGCGGCCGAAACAACGTTGCCGGCGCCACCGATGTTGTCGAGCACCTCTTGGGCTGATTTGCGGTAGTCCATGACTTCCCTTTCCTCCAACGGGCGCATTTGCACCCGGCCATCTTTGACACTTACACTGTAATCGTTTTCAGTTTCATAAGTCTGTAATCGTTTTCATAGTAGGGTGAACGGTAGGAAATAGACGGCGAAAGGTAGTTTTAAGGCAAAAACAGGGGTCCCAGAGGCAGACAGACGTGCCCGAAACCTAGACATTCATAAGCTGATGGCCAAGCTTGAGCGTCTTGAGACCGCTCTTCCCCTCCACGCCATCGAGCGTGTTGAGCAACATATTGGTCGCCTCGACGCCGCTGGTCAGGTAGCCATAGTGCACGGTGGGAATGCCGCCCGTCAACGCGCACAAAAACGCGTTGTCGCCAAAACCGCTTACGCGGTGCATGCCCTCGCCCACGCCGCGAACCTCATCGATAGCACGCAGCGCGCCCGCCGCCATGGTGTCGGTCGCGCAGGCGATAAACGAAACATCGGGAGCGACGGAAAGCAGCTCACGCGCCGCACCATAGCCCGAGTCGAGCGTAAAGGACCCCTGGCGAATAAGACTCGGATCAAGTGCCACGCCTGCGGCGCGCAAGCCGGCCTCAAAACCGCGACGGCGGTCATAACCAGCGGCGCGGTCCTCCTCGGTAACTCCAATGTAGGCAATCTTGCCGTCCACGCGACCCGTAAGCGCATGGCCCAGCTCAAAGGCGGCCTCGTAATCGTCATGATAGACGCACGCCGCGCCCTCAACGTTCTGGCCGATCAGCACAATGGGCACGCGGCACGACTCAATCGCCCGGCGATGCTCGTCAGTGATCATAGTTGCCACCAGCACAATGCCATCAACTGGGTGGTTTTGGAATAAATCAAGGTATTCGAGCTCGCGATCGGGGGCGTTATCGGTATTGGCAAGCAGCATCTGGTAGCCACGGTGACCGAGCACCTGGCCAATGCCAGCGGTAATGCGACTCACGGATTCCGAGTTGATCTTAGGTACGATGACGCCGATGAGCTTGGTGGAGCCGGTGCGTAACGCGCGAGCCTGGCTGGACCGCACGTATCCCGTCAGCTCAATCGCCTGCTTAATGCGCTCGGCCTTATCTGCCGAGATATACCCACCGTTGAGGTAGCGCGAGACGGCGGCGCTCGAAACGCCGGCCAGCTCGGCCACATCTTTCATCTTTACCACGAGTACCCCTGTCATTGAAATCGCTTTCACCATGATACCCGTGAAGACGGCATGCGAACCAAATCGGCCCACTCAGGTCGAGCAAACGTCAGCGAGCGGGCAGCTGCCGTGGCGAGGGGCCGCGAAAGAAGAGCGAAGCGTACTTTTTGTACGCGAGCGACGGCTTGAGCGGCAAATCGCCCGGCAGATGCCCGCGCAGCGTCGAGCAGTCCGGCGTTTGTTAAAACGCCGGAACATAGTTAGCCGTGGTACTCGCCGTTGTACTGGATGAGCGTTAGGTCCTCCACTCCGTCGAGCGCGCGAATGGCGTCGGCATAGGGCATATCAACGCCATCCGAGAACACCTCGACGGCCATCTCGACCTTATCACCGCGCATCGTCTTGGACTTGACGGTGAATTTGGTGCGCCCAAATGCACGCACGATATCGTCGCCGGTGGTCTGGCCCGTGTAGTGAATGACCATCATGTACACACGCGACTTGTCCTGGTGGCTCGCAAAGCTGGCGATCATCACCACGATCACCACCGCAGTGAGCCCCACGAGCGCATACATGCCGGCGCCGGCCGTAATGCCCGTGGTAATGGCCCAAAACAGATACAGCAGGTCGAGCGGGTCCTTGACCGCCGTACGATAGCGGACGATTGACAGAGCACCGACCATACCGAGCGAGATGACCACGTTGGTCGAGATCGCGAGCGTGACCATGCAGGTGAGCACGCACATGCCTACAAGCGTCACGGCAAAGCTGCGCGAATACACCACGCCGGTAAAAAAGCGCTTGTACACGTAATAGATCAGGATGCCCATGGCGAGCGCCACGAGAAGCGACAGGCCGATCTTGGCAGGGTCGACCTGGCCAAACGCCTCCAAGACGGAGTTCTTAAAAAAGTCCCTGGTGCTCATGGTCTAAATATCCCCTCGGTTCTCAAAATCCGAATCCCAGTAATTAAATCCGCGCAGGTAGGCAGTCTTTTCGTAACACAGGCAGTACTTGGAGACCGCCGTAAGCTCGGCCGCGCCCGGCGGCACCATATCGCGCACCAGCTGCGGGCAGAACTCCGTAAACTTGACCTCCATCACCAGCTTGCCGGGCTCCAGGACCGGCAGCGCGGGCAGCGTCACGTCAAAGATATCGAAGCTTCCCACCGCGGCACGCACGTTCATGTCAAACGTAATACGCACGGTGCCCTCATCCATCACCCACGGCTCGCGCTCGTAGTCCACGATGGTCCGTGGGCGCATCATGTTGCAGATGCACTCGATGTAGAACTCGCGACAGAGCGGATAG
>CABUMU010000169.1 GCA_902492855.1 uncultured Collinsella sp.
CGCCGTGTCCCATCGGGTTACGGAGAAGTACTCGCCGCAGGCAAGACCGGCTGCCAGGCCGCAGACGAGGTGCACCGCCGTGAGCGGGGAGCGCGCCAGGCGCAGGGCCTCGGAGAGCAGGGCCCGCGAGAGAGTCATGCGTGGCGTCGGGCCGGAGAGTCGTGTCACGGCCATCACCTCTCCTCGGAGCGCGCGAACCAGGCCGCGCCCGCCGCCGTGAGCGCGGCGAACGCGAGCGTGCAGACCGCAAGGCCCGCCAGTGTGAGCATGCCGTCCGCCGCGAGCGCCCCACCGAGCGCCATGTCCGCCGCGAGTGGCTCGCCGCTCGGCAGCACGGGGATGAAGCTCGTGGGGATGACCATGCTCGCCGACGGCGGAAAGAGCTGCGGCAGCGGTATCAGCGACCAGGCGAAACCACCCACGAGCTGCGCGGCGAGCGGGCAGAAGATGCCCGCGAGCATGCCGAGCCGCGCCGTGAGGAAGAGCCCTGTGGGGATCATCCACGCCGCGGTCACCGTGTTGGCGAGCGCGCAGAGGAGCATCGTGAGCGTGCCCGCGGCCGTGAGGCCCTGCGAGGAGAACGCCGAGCCCGCGAGGTAGATGCCGAAGACCACGAGGTTCGAGAGCGTGCAGAGCGCGAGGCACCAGAGCGCCTTGGCCCACCAGGCGCGCCCGAGCGGGAAGCCCAGGCCCAGAAGCCCCCGCATCCGCGTGCGCGCGTCCGCCCGCGCGACGCACGCCACCACGAGCGAGAGAGTCACGGGCAGGAAGAGCGCGTACCAGTAGTTCCACGCGCTGAAGATCTGCACGCCCCGGTAGGGCATCGCGCCGAGCAGCGGCATCGGCAGCGCCATGAGCACGGCCAGGCGAACCGGTGCCGCGTGGCGCGACTTCAGGGCCTCGGCGCGCAGGCCCGCGAGCAGGCCGCCTTTCTCGCTCGTCATGCCGCCACCTCCCCGCGCGCTCGACGCCCCTCCCGGCAGACGCTCATGAAGAGTTCCTCGAGGTCCTGCCCGGGCCGAAGCGCATCCTCGTAGGCGAGGCGCCCCCCGTAGATGATGCCGATGGTGTCCGCCATCTGCTGCACCTCGGAGAGGATGTGGCTCGAGACGATCACCGTCGTGCCCGCCGCCGCGAAGCCGCGGATCTGGTCGCGCAGCTCCTCGATGCCGATGGGGTCGAGGCCGTTCGTGGGCTCGTCGAGCACGAGCAGGCGTGGCCGGGCGATCAGCGCCAGCGCGAGCCCCAGGCGCTGCCGCATGCCCATCGAGAAGCGCCCGGCGCGCTTCTTCCCAGTGTCCGCGAGGTCCACGGCGGCGAGCACCTCATCTATGCGGCTCTCGGGAAGGCCCAGCAGCGTGGTGCGCACGCGCAGGTTCTCGCGCGCGGTGAGGTTGGGGTAGAGCGGCGCCTCCTCGATGAGGCTGCCGATTGCGTAGAGGTCCTCGCGGCGCCAGGCGTGCCCGGCAAAGAGGATCTCCCCGGCCGTCGGCCGCAGCATTCCGCAGATCATCTTGAGCGTTGTCGACTTGCCGGCTCCGTTGGGACCGAGCAGCCCGTACACCTCGCCCTCGCGGATATGAAGGCTCACGTCGGCCACGGCGTCCTGCGCCTGGTCGCCGCGGCCGAAGCGCTTGGTGAGCCCACGTGTCTCGAGCATGTAACCCATGGGTTTATCCTTTCTCTTCCGGGCGCGCGGGCCGAGCCACCGTGCCCGCGCGCCTTACCTTTCGGGTTCACCATCCATGATGGGGCGCGTTTCTAACGAAGCCGTAACGGCCGTTGGGCTCTTTTGGCGCCAGCCCTTCTCGACCCGTACGCCACTCATGGTATGTTTATCGCGATAACAAGGACGGAGGTGCCCGTGGCACGCAATAAGTACCCGGAGGAGGCGGTCGAGAAGATCAGGGGTGACGGCCCAGCGAGTGTTATTTTGCGAGCTAGGCGCATCGAAAGCGACCTTTCGTGGTATAAACTACTTGCCGGAAGCCGCGGCTTTCAGGGTACGGCTTACGTGTACGTTTAACCTCCGTGGGCGACGGGGTGCCGCAAGGCGTAGAATATCGCCCACCTGTAGGGGCCTGCAGCGATGCGGGCCCCGCTTCGTATGAGGGGGCGTAACCGATGAAGATCGTATCCATCTCCCAGGACTTCTTCGACCTCGTCGATGGCGACCGTGAGCTCATGCTTAAGCGCGACCGCCCCTGCATCGCGGTGGCGAGGCTGCGTTTCCGAGGAAAGCGCAGGAACTTCGCCGTGCCGCTGCGCTCCAACATCGCCCCAATGTGCTCAAAGACCAGTACTTCGCGCTGCCGCCCCGCCCCGCGACGCGCCCCGGCTGCCGCCACGGCATCCACCACATCAAGATGTTCCCCATAACCAAGGCCTACCAGCGCCGCTTCAGGACCGAGGGCTCGGCTTACTACGAGACACTCCAGCGCATCATCGATGGCAACACCAAGCGCATTGTCTCCGAGTGCCAGGCATACCTCGACCGCTACGAGCGCGAGGGAAGGCCTCGCTTTGCCGTCGACATCGACCGTATCGTGGGGCTGCTGGAGGGCGAGAAGTAGGGCACCTCGGCTCAGTCTCGAGCCATGCGGAGTCGCTCCGCATTTTTGAACGCCGCGTGTGCGTCCCAAATACTTGAGAAACAAGCTGTGAAGTGCGGTGGCGCGACCGTGCCCGTGCATAGCCGTCACCATTAGCGTCTGCGCGGCGTCGGCTTCAAGTGGAACTGGCGCCGCTGCTGTATATGGTTTGCCTTGCTGCAAATGGCGATCAGTGCCCGCGATGTTTCTGCTTGCGCTTCAACTTCCGCTGCTCGAAGCGCGCCTCCGCCTCATCCGCGCGACGCTGACTTCTTGCTTGAGCCGACTCCCGCTTCATCGCTTCCCGCTGTGCCGCGAGCGCCTGTTGTGCCTTGGTGCTCACAGCGGGCCGTTTAAGGGCCTTCGCCGCCTCGCGAGCGCGCCGCTTGGGGTTCTTCGCGGGCTTGCTTGTTTCAGTGGCCTTGTCGCCGAAGAACGAGAGCTTCGCTTGTAACGAATCGCAGAATCTCCTCATCGGACGGCTCCGCGCCGAAGACGATGCGGGCGACGCCGTACCTTCCGTCCTCGACGTGCTCCGCCAGCCCGACCCAGAATTGGCCGTCGTGATATGACGATGAGCAGCAAGTCGCTGATAGCCGCCCTGCGAAGCTAGTTGCCTTGTTCGCAGCCGGGCCGCAGGCCGCACCTACGCTCGAGCTCTGCCACGAGGGCATCGTTGTCGGTCACCGAGACGATG
>CABUMU010000170.1 GCA_902492855.1 uncultured Collinsella sp.
TTCGTAGAACCGCGTAACTAGTTAGTACATCTTTGCGCCGGCGGGGATGGAGGCGTCGAGCTGGATCAGGTTGAGGCGCTCCTCGCCCTCCTCCTCGTGGACAGCGCTGATCAGCATGCCGCAGCTGGGAATACCCATCATCTTGCGCGGAGGCAGGTTGGTGATGGCGAGCAAGGTCTTGCCGACCAGGTCCTCGGGCTCGTAATAAGCGTGAATACCGGAGAGGATGGTGCGGTCGGTGCCGGTGCCGTCGTCGAGCGTAAAGTTCAGCAGCTTCTTGGACTTCTTGACGGCCTCGCATGCCTTGACCTTCACAGCGCGGAAGTCGCTCTTGGAGAAGGTATCAAAGTCGACGAACTCCTCAAACAGCGGCTCAACGGCGATCTTGGAGGAATCGAGCGTGGGCTTAAGCGACTTAACGAACGGGCTCGCGGCGTTGCCGGCCTCGGCAGCCTTGGCGGCAGCGGCACCGGACTGGAAACCCTTCTCGGGCTTCATGTGCGGGAACAGCAGCACATCGCGGATAGAAGCCTGGTTGGTGAGCAGCATGACCACGCGGTCGATACCAATGCCAATGCCGCCCGCGGGAGGCATACCGTACTCGAGGGCGCGCACGTAGTCCTCGTCGTACTCCATGGCCTCGTCGTCACCGCCGGCCTTCTCGGCCATCTGGGCGGCAAAGCGCTCGGCCTGGTCGACCGGATCGTTGAGCTCGGAGAACGCGTTGGCGTACTCGTGACCGGCAATAACCAGCTCAAAGCGGTGCGTCAGGCGCGGGTCGTCCTCAAAACGCTTGGCAAGCGGGCTGACCTCGATGGGGTAATCGCACACGAACGTCGGGTTGACGATGGTGTCCTCGCCCAGCTCATCGTAAATCTCGGCGATGATCTTGCCAGCAGTCCACTCGGGCTTGATCTCCAGGCCCTTCTCGCGCGCGGCGGCAGCAAGCTCCTCGACCGGCGTGTCGATGGTGACCTGCTTGCCGAGCACGTCGGAGACGATGTCGGTCATGGGACGGCTGGCCCACTCACCAGAAAGGTCGATGGTCTGGTCCTGGTACTCGATGACCTCGGGGTTGCCGATGGCCTTGTTGGCAGCCTTGATGACACCTTGGGCGAGTGCCTTCATGCCCTCGAGGTCGGAGAAGGCACGATAGGCCTCCATCGTGGTGAACTCGGGGTTGTGGGTAAGGTCCATGCCCTCGTTACGGAAGATGCGGCCGATCTCGAACACGCGCTCAAAACCACCGACGATGCAGCGCTTGAGGTGCAGCTCGGTGGCAATACGCAGGTAGCACTCCTGATCGAGCGCGTTGAAGTGGGTAATGAACGGCTTGGCGGTAGCGCCGCCCTGGATGGTCTGCAGGATGGGGGTCTCGACCTCCATGTAGCCGTCGGACTCCATAAAGCGACGGAAGGTAGAGAGAATCTGCGAACGCTTACGGAAGGTCTCGCGAACGTCGTCGTTGGCGATCAAATCGACATAGCGCTGGCGATAGCGGGTCTCCTTGTCGGAAAGACCGTGGAACTTCTCGGGCAGCGGACGAACGGCCTTGGAAAGCAGGGTCGCGCTCTTAGGGGCAACGGAAAGCTGGCCGCGCTGGGTGCGCACGACCACGCCGGTCACGCCCAGGATGTCGCCCAGGTCGAGGCCCTTGAGCGTATTCCAGGCGGCCTCGTCCATGTCGTTGATGCGGCAGAACAGCTGAATCTCGGCAGTCGCATCGCGCACGACGATGAACATGATCTTGCCCTGACCGCGCTTGGCGACCACGCGGCCGGCGATCTTCACGACGTCCTCGGTGTCCTCGCCATCGGCAAGCTCGGCGTACTTAGCCTCGATATCGGCGACGTAGTCCTCAAGCTCAGAGTGCTCGGGATAGGGGTTCTGGCCCGCCTCGAACAGGGCGGCGCGCTTGGCCAGGCGGGTGGCGCGCTCGTCGTTGAGCGTCGATGCCTGATCGGCGGCGTTCTGGTTCTCTGCCATAAGTTAGCTCCTCAAACTAAAACGCTCCCCAGGATTCGGTCCCAGGGAGCGAAAACATACCTTTACGCGGGACCGTGGTCTAGCGTGCGATCTTGGCGATGGTGTAGACGCGAGTCTTGCCGGAAGGCGTAACGACCTCGACGGAGTCGCCCTCGCCGTGACCGATGATGGCGTGACCGACCGGAGACTCGTTGGAAATCTTGTGCTCGAGCGAGTTGGTCTCGGTGGTACCGACGAGCGTGACTTCCATGACCTCGCCGTTGGGATCAATCAGCGAAACGGTGGAACCGATGGAGACGGTCAGGTCGCCCGTGGTGGCAGCAACCTGAGCGTTGGCGAGGATGGCCTGGATCTCGGCGATACGAGCGGCGTTCTGGGCCTGCTTGTCCTTAGCGGCGTCGTACTCGGAGTTCTCCGAAAGGTCGCCGAACGCGCGGGCTTCCTTGATGTCCTCGACGATCTCCTTGGCGTAATCGCCCTCACGCCAAGCGAGCTCCTCGACGAGCTTCTGGCGGCCCTCAGCGGTCAGTACGATCTGGCTTGCGTCCATACGGATATCTCCCCAACTCTGATCAAACAATCAACTGTCAACAAAACGAAAAAGACCGGCTAGCCTGCGGGCAAGCCGGTCAGGTGCTCACCCCAAAGGGATGGGACTACTCTGCGTCCGCGTCGCTGTCCTCTGCCTGCTTCTTCTTGGCAGCAGCGAGCTTGGCCTCGAGTTCAGCGATCTCCTTGTCCTCCTCGGACTGCTCGACCACGACCTCCTCGGCCTGCTTGGTCTCGGCCTTATCGTCGCCCTCCATACCCTCACGGATATTCTTGACGGTAGAGCCGAGGGACTTGCCGAGCTTCGGCAGGTTCTTGGGCCCGAAGATAATCAGGACAACGACGAGAATAATGATGAGCTCAGGAGCCCTCAGTCCAAACATGTAGACCTCCACAATACAGCGAGACAAGCTCGAATGAGTATACCGCGGGTATCGCGGTATCACAACACTAGCTAAAAAAAGGGACCGCAAGAAGCGGTCCCTCCTCATGCTCTGGTCGGGTTGACTGGATTTGAACCAGCGACCCCTGCGTCCCGAACGCAGTGCTCTACCAAACTGAGCCACAACCCGTTAGCTCGACTATAGTAACAAAGATTTTCGCCGCGTGCTAGAGAAATTTTTATTTCTTTGGCGCGTCGATTTGAACCCTTGATTATCGACTTTATCCGAACACCTCCCACATTCATCCGCACATGTGCGGATGAATGTGGGAACCCGA
>CABUMU010000171.1 GCA_902492855.1 uncultured Collinsella sp.
CGGGTCGGGCCGGTCAGCGGACAGTACGTAAACGACTAAGCAACGCCGCTAGAACCGAAACCGCCGGCTCCTCGGTCGGTTTTATCTAGTTCTTCTACTTCTATGAGGTTAACCGTGGGGACTTCTTGGATGACAAGTTGGGCTATGCGGTCGCCTTTGTTGATTTGGATGTTGTTGGAGGGATCCAGGTTAATGAGGATAACCTTGAGTTCTCCTCGGTAGTGGGCGTCGATGAGGCCCGGCGTATTGACTATAGACAGGCCCTGCTTGATGGCCAAACCGCTTCGGGGCTGAACGAAGCCGGCGTAGCCATCGGGCAGGGCGATGGCCAGCCCAGTAGAGACCAGACGGCGTTCGAAGGGCTTCAGAATGCAGTCCTCGTTGGAGCGCAAATCCAAGCCAGCATCGGTGGGATGGGCGTATTTGGGAAGCTCGACGGTGGGGTCGAGACGCTTTATGTTGACGGTAATGTTGGACATGGAATCACCTTAGCTTGTCGAGCTCTTGCAGAAACTCATCGACGTCTTTGAAATCGCGGTAGACCGAGGCAAAGCGGATGTACGCCACCTTGTCGATCTTGGCCAAGCGCTTGAGTACCATGTCACCCAACTCATGGGACGTAACGGCCGTCAGCGTGCGAGAGCGCAGCTCGACCTCGATGTCATCGATAATCTCATTGAGCTTCTTAGTGTCGATATCACGTTTGATGGTGGCGCGCATCAAGCCGACGAGCAGCTTATTGCGATCGAACCGCTGCTTGGTTCCGTCCGACTTAATGACCTCAATTGGGTCTTCGCATCGCTCGAACGTTGTAAAGCGATAGTTACACGAGCAACATTCACGACGGCGCTTAATGGTGTTATTTGACTCCTGCATACGGGAATCAACGACGCGGGTATGTGCCTTGCCGCATTTGGGACAGCGCATGGTACCTCCTCTTAAACGATAACAAGGGTACCATGCGCAGCGCGATAATGATTACGAACGAGCAGGAACCTTAAGATGCGCACCGGCGGCGAGCGAACCATGCTCCAGATGATTGACGCTACGAATCATGTCGGAAGTCTCTTGCGTGGAAAGGCCTTCGATTGGATATTCCTCGGCAAGCGACCAAAGAGAATCGCCAGGCTGAACGCGAATGGTCTCGTAGGTAACATTGGAAACGGACTCGGCATACGCGGCGTGACGAGCGCTAAAGACCGATGTAGCGAGGACAAAGAAGAGCGTAAGCGCAACGGCAACGGCGACAATCGTCGGAACCTTCAGGGCAACGCGGGCCGGCGCGACTACAGCCTGCTGATTGCGAGCAGGCTTTACGGTCAAAGGCTGAAAGCCGGAGCGGCCACCCTGAACAACCGTAAAAGTGGGTTCCGCAGGCGTCTCGAGCTTAAGGGCGAGGTTTCCCTGGATCATATTCGTTGCGTTCATCATGTTCTCCTCTCGCGTGTTTTGCTGAGAACAGTTTTATCAAGCCGCGCGGACAAAAATGTCTAGCGCGAGAACGAATGTTCGGTTATTATTATCTTCGAACAGTTGTTCCTGTCAAGCAAAATTCGAACATTTGTTTGACATGGGTAGAGAGGATGCCCTGATGGCTCGCAAAATTACCAAGCGTCAGCAGCAAATTTACGACTTCATCAAGGAATATCAGCAGGAGAAGGGTTATCCGCCCAGCGTGCGCGAGATGGCTTCTGCCGTGGGCCTTTCCTCCCCCAGCACCGTGCACGCCCATCTATCTGCCCTGGAGGCGCGCGGGCTACTCAAGCGCGATGCCACCAAACCGCGCGCCCTGGAACTCTTTAACGAGGACGGTTCCTCTGTCTCAATTTCTAAATCTGACGAGCCCACCGCACCTCGCGGAACGGTCTCGCTACCGCTCGTTGGTCGCGTCGCGGCTGGGATTCCCATTCTGGCCGAGCAGAATATCGAAGACACTTTTACTATCCCGACCGAAATCGCCACCGATCAGGGTTCCTTTATCCTTGAGGTGCATGGGAGCTCAATGATCAATGTCGGCATCTTCAATGGCGATTACATCATCGTCCGTGAACAAAAGAGTGCCATGAACGGCGAAATTGTCGTGGCCATGATTGATGGTTCAGCGACCGTCAAGACGTTCTACAAGGAGCAGGGACGCGTACGCCTGCAGCCCGAGAATGACACCATGGAGCCTATCTATGCAACGAATCCCGCTATCTTGGGCAAAGTCGTCGGCTTGATGCGCCGGTTCTCGTAATGCAAAAACGCATCACCATCTTTGATACCGTCCGCGGGTTTACGATGATTTCAATGGCAGGTTTTCACGCTTGCTACGATCTCGCCTACCTGTACGACTGGGATATGCCCTGGTTTACCCAGACTGTCTTTCAAGACATCTGGCGCGCCAGCATCAGCTGGGTATTTTTATTTATCGCGGGTTGGATGTGCACCCTTTCGCGCAACAATATCAAACGTGCCGCCAAATACGCCTTAGCAGCACTCGTCGTCTGGTTGGCAACAACACTTGTCTCAGTAGACGATTCGGTTAATTTTGGCATCATCTACTGCATGGCCGCATGTACCGGCATCGTGGCGTTGACCGATCCCGTCCTTAAGAAGATATCGGCGAGATGGGGCATATCCCTATGCCTTGTGTTGTTCGCCCTCACCTGGAGTATCCCCAAAACGATCTATCCTGTCCCCTACCTGGCGTGGCTGGGATTTCCGAGCTCTGGGTTTGTTTCAGGCGATTACTACCCCATCATCCCGTTTATCTTTATGTATCTTGCAGGATACTTCGCCGCACATATAGCGCAGGGAATCGATAAGACCGTCCCTAGCTGGGCCTACGCCAATCCCGTCCCGGCGCTTGCAATCCTTGGACGTCACGCACTCCCCTTTTATCTGCTGCATCAGCCCATCATTCTGGGCATTTTGGAGCTCGTCTACTCGGTGCGATAACGCTCGAGCCGCGGTGCAATACGAGCCGGCAGCTTCGCCACAATACGAACGCCATCCTCGAGATATTCCTCGTGCAAAAGGGTTCCCTGCTCATGAACCAGCGTGATGAGGGCGCCCTCACGATACGGGATATCAGCAGAGAGCAACACATCGGTGGCAGCCGCCTCACGAGCAATGCGGTCGACGAGATCGTCGAGTCCCTCGCCCGTCTGGGCCGAGAACAGCACGGCCTCGGGATAGCGACGACGGAAGCTCAATCGATCAACGCTATCGAGAAGATCGATTTTATTGAATACGGTCAGCGTTAG
>CABUMU010000172.1 GCA_902492855.1 uncultured Collinsella sp.
GCAACGTTGGCGTCGATCATCTCCTGTGGGGTAAAACCCGCCTGGGACAGGTGCGACACCAGCGCGTTACGGCCCGGTGCAAAGCCCAGGCAGTAGCGGCGGCAGACGTCGGCGCCCATGCCGCGGCTGGCAAAGTACTCGCGCGGACGGCCGTCCTTACCACGCATGAGCATGGTGTGGTAGAACTGGGCGGTCTCGGCGCACAGATCGTAGATGCGGGCACGCTTGGTGCCGCGCTCGCGGCGATCTCCGGTGTCATGCAGCTCAATACCCGCGCGATCGACCAAGTAACGGATTGACTCGGGAAAGCTCAGGTTCTCGCGCTTCATGATATACGTGAAAACGTCGCCACCCTCGCCGCAGCCAAAGCAATGCCACACCTGCGTGGCGGGGATAATGTGGAAGGACGGCGTCTTTTCGCCATGGAAGGGGCAGCATCCCCAAAACTCATGGCCGCGGGGCTTGAGCTCGACCGTTTCCTGCACGATGGCAACCAGGTCAGACGCAGCGCGTACCTGGTCTTTTTCTTCATCGCTAATCACGGATGCTCACCCCCTGCTTGCCCAAGTTGTGACGAATGTCCTCGATATTACCCTCGACGGTCGCGATCAACTCATCCAGCGAATCGAACACGCGCGAGGGACGCAGCCAGCGCGTAAACGCCAGCGAAACAAAAGAGCCGTACAGGTCGCCCGTATAACCAATTAAATTAGCCTCGAGATGCGCCGAAGCGACATCGTCGGCATACGTCGGCGGCAGTCCGACGTTCACGGCAGCGGGCCACGCGGTGTCATCGACCAGCACCAGACCCTCATACACGCCATCGGCAGGCACCTGAAGGCCGTCGGGAACTTGCAGGTTTGCCGTGGGAAAGCCCATGCCAGAGCCCTCGTGACGGCCGCGAATAACACCGCCACGCACCATATACGGGCGGCCGAGCAACTCAGCAGCAAGCTCCACATGGCCCTGTCCCAGCTCATGACGAATGCGGGTGGCGCAAATGGCCTCACCGCCCTCGCAAAGCAGATCGTGACCATACACGTCAACGCCGTACTCGGAACCCCAGGCGCGCATCTCGGCAACACCAGAAGCACCGCCACGACCCAGCCTAAAGTCACTGCCAACGCGAATCGATCGAATGTCGACCAGACGCGACAGCAGCGCAAGAAAACCAACATGGTCGAGTACCGCAACCTCTGGCGTAAAGGGAACGGCCACCACCGCATCGACCCCGGTTTGAGCCAGGGCATGCAGACGGTCGGCCGTCGTCATCAATTTTTGAGCGGGCGAAGGGCTCACCACGACGTCCGGGTCGGGATCGAAGGTAACCACAACCGCCTTACAGCCATGGGCACGGGCATCACGGACAAGCGCTTCGATGAGTTCCTGGTGTCCACGGTGAACGCCGTCGAACACGCCGATGGCAATCGATGCGGCACCCAAGTGCTCACACTCATCAAACGCATCGGCAGTAACGATGCGAGCCTCGTCCGACTCGCCCGCAAAAAAGATACGCGCGAGCTCGCGAGCGGACAACATCATCGAACACCGCCGATTGCCTGCGGAAACACGTGCTCCATGACAAAGCGGCCACCCTCAATGCGGGCGAGCGCCTTGAGTCCCCCATCGAGTACCAACGCAAACGGCGCCTTCGAGGCATCGAAGCCCGCAAGCGCACGCCCAACGGGAATGCGACGGCCGCAGAGGAGGTCGTCGGCAAGATTGCCCGGCAAGTCAACACGCGTGGCGCCCAGGGCTGCAATGGGATCCAGAGCAAAGCTAGCCGCGGACTCGGGAGAAAGCTCCTCCACCGCATGACAGGCGTCAATGGAAACAACACCGGAGGCCGTGCGGCGCAGCGCGGAAATGTGCGCGGCGCTCTCGCAGGCGCGGCCCAGGTCGCGAGCGAGCGCACGGATATAGGTGCCCTTGCTCACCGAGAACGCCACGGTCCACACGCACGTATCACCCTCGCCGCCCACGGCGATCAGGTCGGCGGCATAGACCTCGACGGGGCGCGGAGGTAGGTCCACCGCATTGCCCTCACGAGCAGACTTGTAGGCGCGAACGCCATTAACCGAGATAGCCGAAAAAGCCGGCGGCACCTGCATCTGCGGGCCCAGCATGGCGGCTAAGCGCTCGCGGGCATAGGCAGGATCGCGGAGCTCGTTGGCAACAGCCACCGTGCGGACGGCCTCGCCCTCCGCATCATCGGTATTGGTCTCGGCGCCAAACGAGATGTCGGCGACGTAGCTTTTGGTATCGAGTGTGAGCATGCCCAGCAGACGGGTGGCCTGACCCACGCCCACCACCATGACACCCGATGCCATAGGGTCGAGCGTGCCGGCATGGCCGACGCGCCGCTCATGGAGGGCGCGTCGGCATTGCGAGACCACATCGTGGGACGTGCAGCCCACCGGCTTATCGACGGCGAGCAGCATATTCAGTTGAGAAGGCGTACGACGAGCCATGTACCATCCAAAAAGTTAAAGCTCGACGGTCACCGAAGTGGGATCCTCCCCAACCAGTTCGGCCAGCATGGGAAGTGCCACGGTGAGCGTCTCGAGAATCGTTCCGTTGTTGGAAAAGCCGGCGGCGGCATGATGCCCGCCACCGCCAAAGTTGGCAGCAATCTCGGACACATCGAGGTCGCCCTTGGAGCGCAGGTTGCCACGCACCTTGGTATCGCCCTCAATGCCCTTTAAGAACATGCAGACCTCGACGCCCATCACCGAACGCACCACATCGACCAGGCCATCGCACTCGTCCGAGGTGACGCCGCAGGCCTCAAGGTCGCTCTGGTAGGCATAGCTATACGCCACGCGCCCATGCGCGACCGTCTTAATGCGACCCATGACAATGGACTTGAGGTGCAAAAACTCAACGCGCATGCTCTGATAAACCTCGAGCGCAACGCGCGCCGGATCGGCACCGTGGGCAACCAGACGCGAGGCCGCATGGAACGCAGCAGCATCGGCATTCTGGTACTGGAAACGGCCGGTATCGGTAACCAAGCCACACAGCAGGCAGGTCGCAACGCCATCACGGGCGACAATGCCACAATTGTCCAAGAAACGGTCAATGATCATGGCGCAGGCTGCAGCTTCAACGCGCCTCAGGCTGAGCTCGGCAAACTCCTCACGCGCCGGATGGTGGTCGAAACACACCACATGCTTGGAGCGACGAAGCACCTCGGCGGA
>CABUMU010000173.1 GCA_902492855.1 uncultured Collinsella sp.
TAGAAGCTCGCGATCTTGTTGCCGTTGCAGTCGACGATCTCGGTGGGCTCGCTCACCAGATACGCGTTGGCGTCGGTGTAGTCGGGCAGATCGGACAGCCAGCGGTTGACGTTGCCGACCATGCCGATGCCAAATGCCACGCCCGCAATCAGCAAAAAGCCCAAAAACGAGAGCAGGATTATGGGCAGGGCATGCGTCTTTGAACGGCTGCGTCCCTGTCGTTGGCGAGGACCCATATATTGACCTCCAGGTATGTCGTGCCGGACGGCGGATGTGCCGTCGGGGCAGGATGGACATAAGTTATTACACGATAAACCAAACGGGGCGCGCGAGGCCTCGTGTATGCTGGAAGACGGCATTTTTCAGAGTGAATGCATACCTTGGTAAGGAGTTTGCCGATGGCGATTCGGGCGATGGGGCCGAGCGGACAACACAAGACTGGATTGGATGCTGCCGGTGCGGCGCTGCCCGAGCTGCTGGCGCCGGCGGGCGGGCTCGACCAGATGTTTGCGGCCATCGCCGCGGGCGCCGATGCCATCTATGCGGGGTTGGGCGGCTTTAACGCCCGTGTGAGTGCGCACGGTTTTACCGACGACGAGTTTGCGCGCGGCTGCGCCGTGGCGCATGCCCATGGCGTGCGTGTGTACGTGACGCTCAACGTGTTCGTGTTTGACGATGAGTTGTCCGACGCGGTGGCGTTGGGAGCTCATGCACTGGAGCTGGGCGCCGATGCTCTGATTGTCGCCGATGCCGGGCTGGCCTGCGCGCTGCGCGCGGCGATTCCCGGGGTCGAGATTCACCTGTCCACGCAGGCGGGCGTTCATAGCGAAGGCGCCGTGCGACTTGCCGCCGATGAGCTGGGGGTCGAGCGCGTGACGACGGCACGCGAGCTGACGGTCGACGAGATTGCGGCGCTATGTGCCACGGGCGTGCCCATCGAGGTATTCTGCCACGGTGCGATTTGCATCGGCTATTCGGGGGCGTGCGAGTTCTCGGCCCTGCGGCGTGGGCGCTCGGCGATGCGCGGCGACTGCACGCAGCCGTGCCGTCTGGCGTACGACCTGGTGGACGAGGCGGGGCAGAGCGTTGTCGCCGTCGAGGGAGATCGCCTGCTGTGCCCGCGCGACTATCTGGGTATTGCACATCTGCCCGAGCTTGTAGATGCCGGCGTGGCGTCGCTCAAGATCGAGGGGCGCATGAAGAACCCCGATTACGTATTCAACGTGGTGCGGGTGTGGCGCCGGGCACTCGATATGCTGTACGACGGCGCGTGGGACCCCGGTGCCGTGGAAGAGCTTGAGCGCGAGCTGGGAAGGTCGTTTAACCGTGGGTTTACCGATGCGTACCTGCGAGGGCGTTCGGGTGCCGAGCTGATGAGCTTTGAGCGTGCGATTAACCAGGGCGTGCGCGTGGGGCGCTTGGTCGCTGTGGGCCACGAAGAGGTGACCGTTGAGCTCGACGCCGCCGTGGCGGCGGGTGACACGCTCGAGATCCGGTTTTATCCGGGTGCCGACGCGCGTCCCGATGTGCCCAAGCGCTGGCCGCAGGTGCCCTGTCCGGTAGATGCCGCAGCGGGGGAGCGCGTCGTCGTGCATTGCAAGCGTAAGGTTGACACGGGCTGCGAGGTGTACCTGATTCGCAGCGCCGGCGTGTTGGATCAGACGGCGACGGTGTTGGAGCGCATGCGGGCCGAGGCGGATGCGATTGCGCCCGTTGCGCGTGCCGTTGAGGTGCTGCCCTTTGAGGGCGTTGCGGTGGATGGTGGTGCGTCGACGGAGTTGGTGGAGTGCGCGGTTCCCGCTCGCATGGTTTTTGCTTGGCAGCTGATGGATGCCGACCCGCGCGGAGAACTCGATTTGTCCGACGCCGTTGTGGTGCTTGACGAAGTGTGCCGCACGGGTGACGCTGACTGGACCCGCTCACTGATGCAGCGTGCCAGGCGTGTCGTCTGCCGCAGCCTGGGACAGGTGGTGATCGCTCGCGAGCTGGGCGTGACGTTTGACGTGGCGGCGCCGGTGTTCTGCGCGAATCGGGCCACGCTTACCTGGCTGCGCGGACTCGGTGCGGGGCGGGTGTACTTGCCGGCCGAGTTGCTCGGCAATGATGCGGAGCGTATTGCCGAACTGGCCGCTGAACCCGGCGTCTTGGGTCCGGTCGACGCCGACCGTCCCGAGCTTATGGTGTGCGACCGCCGAGGGCGTCTGTGCCACCGATGCGACGGGACAGGTCCGTTGCCGCGACTGCTTGCGTCGTCGGCAGGTACGCTATCTGGTCGAGCGTGACGGTACACGTCTGCCAGTTGCCATTGACGCATGCGGCAGGACGAGGATTTTCCTGTCGTAGGTGCCGCGTCGCGTCAGTTTGTTATCATATGAGAGTTTATGGACTTCCAGCACCGCCGTTTTCGGCGAGGGTGCTATAGCAAAAGGAGGATACCCAATGCTGTCTGTTGACGAGCAAATGCGTATCATCACCTCGGGCGCTGCCCAAATCGTTCCCGAGGCCGACCTTCGCAAGAAGCTTGAGAAGGGCGAGCCCCTCAACATCAAGCTCGGCGTCGACCCCACCAGCCCCGACCTGCACCTGGGCCACGCCGTGCCGCTGCGTAAGATGCGTCAGTTCCAGGACCTGGGCCACAATGTCACCCTCATCATCGGCAACGGTACCGCGTTGATTGGCGACCCTTCGGGCAAGAATTCCACCCGTCCGCAGCTTTCGCAGGAGCAGATCGAGGCCAATGCCGAGACCTACGTGAGCCAGGCCATGAAGATCCTGGATCCCGAGAAGACCACCATCGTGCACAACGGCGACTGGATCCTTTCGATGGACCTGGCCGGCCTGCTGCAGGTGTGCTCCAAGTTCACCGTCGCCCGCATCCTCGAGCGCGACGACTTTACCAAGCGCTACCAGTCCCAGACGCCGATCGCCCTGCATGAGTTCCTGTATCCCGTGATGCAGGCTTTCGACTCCGTGCAGATCAAGGCCGACGTGGAGATGGGCGGCACCGACCAGCTCTTCAACCTGCTCGCCGGCCGCGAGCTCATGGAGAAGATGGGCATGGAG
>CABUMU010000174.1 GCA_902492855.1 uncultured Collinsella sp.
TCGAACGCCGCATCCGAGCGCAAGCCCGCGCCCGCACCCAAGCCCGCTGCTGCGAAGCCTGCACCTGCCGCGCCCAAACCTCAGCCTAAAAAGGCCGCTCGTCCCAAGTCCGTCGAGCCCAAGCCGAGCCGTGACGAGATGACCTTTGCCCAGCGCATGGTTGCCTCCAAGGAACCTACGGGCGAGAACGAGATCCCTGGCATGGCGCCGGCTCAAAAAATCATCATTGTCCTTGCCCTCATCGCGTTTGTCATCTTTATGGGCTACACGATCCTGACCAGCATGGGCCTGCTCTAACCGATTTGCATCGGGCGTCATGTCCGCATGCTCTGCTCTCGTCCTACCCTCAAATTCTGCACCACACATCTGAAAGGTCGCCCCATGGCTTTGACCGACATCTCGCATCCCACCGACATTGCAATGCTCACCGATCTGTACGAGCTCACTATGGCCCAGGGCCTGTGGGAGAGCGGCAAGGCCAATGAGCAGGGTTGTTTTACCGCGTTTTACCGCGACCATCCCTTTGGCAGCGCCTATGCCGTCATGTGCGGCACCGCCGAGCTGCCCGAGCTGGTCGAGAACCTGCGCTTTACGCCCGAGGATATCGACTACCTCGCATCGCTTGAGGCCCCGGCCGGCGGCGCGATGTTCAAGTCCGCATTCCTCGACTTCCTGCGCGATTTTCGTGCGCATGTAAATATCGACGCCGTCCCCGAGGGCGAGCTCGTCTTTCCGCGCGAGCCCATGGTGCGCGTCACCGGTCCTGCGCTCGAGTGCCAGCTGCTTGAGACGGCGCTGCTCAACATCGTCGGGTTTCAGACGCTTGTCGCCACCAAGACGGCGCGCGTGGTGCTCGCCGCTGACGGTCGCCCCGTGGCGGAGTTTGGCCTGCGCCGAGCCCAGGGTCCCGATGGCGGCCTGGCCGTTGCGCGCGCGAGCTACGTTGCCGGCTGCTCCTCTACGTCCAATGTGCTCGCCGGCCGCCGCTACGGTATTCCCGTCTTTGGCACGCATGCGCACAGCTGGGTGATGAGCTTTGATTCCGAGCTCGAGGCCTTCCGTGCCTTTGCCAAATCGAGCCCCAAGAACTGTACGCTGCTCATCGACACCTATGACGTGCGCGAGGGCTGCGAGCATGCCATTACGGTTGCCAAGGAGATGGAGGCAGTGGGCGAGCGCCTGTCGGCTATTCGCATTGACTCGGGCGACCTCGCCAAGCTCTCCAAGTATGTTCGCGGCCGTTTTGATGCCGAGGGCCTGCCCTATGTGGGGATCTCGGTTTCCAACGATCTTGATGAGTACACGATTCAGTCGCTGCTCGACCAGGGCGCGCCCATCGATAGCTTTGGCGTGGGCACCAAGCTCGCGACCTGCTACGACCAGCCGGCGCTGGGCGGCGTGTACAAGCTTTCCGCCCGCCGTGCGAGCGAGGCCGACCCGTGGACGCCGGTGGTCAAGCTCTCCGAGCAGCCCTACAAGCGCACGATCCCGGGCGTGCAGCGCGTGCGCCGTTATTACGACGGCTTTGGCGGCCCGGTCTGCGACATGATCTACGACGAGGACCATCTGGTGGGGGAGGGCGCCGCGCGCGGCAATACCCTCGTGGCCGTGAATGATGCCGCCCTGGTGACCGACGTGTCGGAGCTTGAGTATCGCGAGCTGCTGGTGCCGATCGTGCGCGATGGCAGTGCAGTGGCTCCGCGTGAGAGCATCCAGGACGCGCGCGAGCGCTGTGTTTGGGCGCTCGATCATCTGGACGCAGCTTTCAAGCGCTTCCTGTACCCGCAGACCTATGTGGTGGGCATGGAGCAGGGCCTGGCTCAGGTGCGCGACGAGCTCGTGCGCAAGAACATGGCCGCGGCCTCGGCTTTCCCCTGGGCTCACTAATTCCTTGGGCGGTAGGGGCGTGTCACGCTCCCTTGGCCGCCAGCTCGGCCGTTCGCTGAACAGTTGATTGGTTTGACGTATGACGACTTCTTATAAAACGATGGTGGTAAAGATCGGTTCGTCCACGGTGGTGGGCGCCGACGGCAAGGTCAACCGCGCCTTTATCGGCGGACTTGCCGATCAAGCCGCAGCGCTGCGCAAGCTCGGCTGGCGTCTGGTCGTGGTGAGCTCGGGCGCTATTGCCTGTGGCTATCCCGTGTTGGGCTTCGACCGCAAGCCGGTCGGCGACCTTCCGAGCCTGCAGGCCTGCGCCTCGGCTGGTCAGTGCATCATCTCGTCGGCCTACGACGAGGAGTTCCATGCGCGCGACCTGCTCACGTCGCTCGTACTGCTCACGCGCCACGACACGGCCCGCCGCACGTCCTACCTGCATGCACGCGACGCCCTGCTGCGCCTGGTGGAGCTGGGCGTGGTGCCGGTCGTCAACGAGAACGATACCGTCACCGTCGACGAGATCAAGTTTGGCGACAACGACACGCTGGCGGCGCTTGTGAGCTGCCTGGTTTCTGCCGATCTGTGCGTGACGCTGTCCGACATCGACGGCCTCTACACCGCCAATCCGCACGAGGACCCCACGGCCGAGTTCGTCCCGGTCGTGCATAAGATCGATGCCAAGATTATCGCCTCGGCAGGCGATTCTTCGACTTCGGTGGGTACGGGCGGCATGATCACCAAGATTCGCGCGAGCCGCATCCTGATGACGGCGGGCATTCAGAGCGTGATTTGCTCGGGCGAGGAGCCCGATGCCCTCGTGCGTCTCGCCCGCGGCGAGAGCGTGGGAACCCTGTTCGATCCGCCGGCGGAGCGCCTGGACATCGCACCCCGCAAGCTGTGGATCGCACTGGGCGACAAGGCGCATGGCTCGGTGACGGTTGACGACGGTGCCGCGAAGGCGCTGGTCAGCCGTGGTTCTTCTCTGCTCGCGGTGGGCATTCGCGAGGTCGATGGCGCGTTTGCCGAGGGCGATGTGCTCGACGTGTGCGACCCGAGCGGCATGGTTATCGCGCGCGGTATCGCCGAGGCCGATTCGGACGTGTTGGAGCTTGCTGCCGGCCGCCGCCAGGACCAGATCGCCAGCAACCGACTACTCGCAAACCTGGCCGAGAAGCC
>CABUMU010000175.1 GCA_902492855.1 uncultured Collinsella sp.
TGCGCCTATGCCGGACGATGCGCAGGAGTGGTACCGCAGCGTGCTGGACGACGACGGAGTGGTGCGCAACAGCGTGGCGCGCATAGAAGATGGCGTGCTGCACATAGAGCAGGGTCCACTTGTGGGGCAAGAGGCCCGCGTTAAAAAGGTCGACCGTCATAAGCGCTGGTGCCTGGTGGACGTGGGCGAAGGCGTCTCCGCTTTTAGGGAGCTGCTTCCGCTGGACGTTCCCAGCAAAACGTAAGGGATACGTTGCACCGGCAATTTATTTGGTTTTTGAATTTGTGGATTGGGGGGGGGTGTTCCTGGGGACAGGAACGAAAGTTTTATTGTGACTGCTAAAGAAGTAACAGAGAATAATGCGCCCGTGGGGGCGACGCTCATTGCTCAGGCCATGGACCGGCGCAAGGGCACGGCGGGTGCTGGGGTCGGCTCCGCTGCAAACACGGGTGCGGTGAGCCTCCCGGGCTCGCCCGAGTTCGCTGCAGAGTCCCGTGCGCTCGACACGCGATCGCTTGGCTACCGCTTCGTGAAGCGCACGTTCGACATCGCGTTCAGTGCGTGCGTCTGCGTCGTGGCTCTTATCCCTGGCACGGTTCTTTGCGCGTTCATTGCGGCCGACACCAAGGGTGCTCCCATCTATGCGCACGAGCGGGCTGGGCGCTTCGGTCGCCCCATCCGCGTGCTCAAGTTCCGCTCCATGGTCGCCGACGCCAACGACGTGGAGAAGTACCTCAGCCCCGAGCAGATCGAGGAGTGGCACCGCGAGCGGAAGGTCACAAACGATCCCCGCATCACCAAGCTAGGCCGCGTCCTGCGCAAGACTTCCCTGGACGAGCTGCCCCAGTTCTTCAACGTGCTCGCGGGCCAGCTCTCCGTCATCGGCCCTCGCGCCATCACCTACGAGGAGCTCGGGAACTTTACGCACGAGCAACAGGTGCAGGTGCTTGCCGTCCCGCAGGGCATTACCGGTGCCTGGCAGTCGGGCCCGCGCAACCTCGCGACCTTCGAGAACGGCCTGCGCCAGGAGTTCGAGCTTGCCTACGCGAAGGGTGCCAGCCTCAAGGCAGACTGGAAGGTCTTCTTCAAGACCTTTGGCGTCATGTTCGGCAAGAAGAAGACGGGGAGGTAGCGCATGAGTGCTGACAAACCCCTCGTCTCGATCGTGGTGCCGACCTACAAGCGCTCTGACAGGATTCGCGTGGCCCTGGACTCAATCGCCGCGCAGGACTACGGCGCGGAGAACATCGAACTGATTGTAGTGAGCGACAATCGGCCGGAGTGGCCGGAAAGCGCCGAGACCGACACGGCGGTCGCCCCCTATGCCGCGAGCCTTCCGCACTTTAGGCTGCTGCACACCTCCGGCCAGACCGGCGGCGGGGCGGCGCGCAACTACGCCTGCCGCCAGGCGACGGGCGAGTACCTCACGTTCCTCGACGATGACGACGAGTTCCTGCCTGACAAGGTGTCCACCCAGGTCGCCTTCATGCAGGAAAACTCCCTCGACATGAGCTGGCAGGATGTCTCGTGGTATGACGAACGTGGCCGGCTTGTGGAGCACCGCAGGCTCGACCATTGCGAGGACTTCTCCACCGAGGGTCTGCTGCGCGCGCACCTCCTAACGCCGATAAGCCCAACGGCCATCTATATGCTCAGGCGCGACCTGTTCGACCGCACTGAGGGTTTCGGCGAGGTGGCGACCGGCCAAGACTGGTGGCTGATGCTGCGCTGCATAGAGGCTGGCGCCCACATGGGCTACATGCCCGAGGTGCACGTGAGGCAGTACCTCCATTCCGGCGAGAGGCTCTCGCTTGGCAAGAACAAGGTAAACGGCGAGGTCGCAAGGCACGAGGTGGTGCGCGGCTACTACCCGCGCCTCAGCAAGAAGGATGTGCGCTACATCGAATTTCGCCACAACGCCGTGCTCGCCTTCGCTATGAAGCGCAGCAACCAGCCAGGCCAGGCTGTGATTTACGCCTTAAAGGCCATTGCCTCATCGCCCGCCGCCTGCGTCTCTGAGGCGCTGAAGTTCTTCGGCAAGGCGAAATCCTAACTATTTCATATGTGTGCCTGCTCTTAACGAAAGGTTGAATGATATGTCCGAAAAAATGAAGATAGCAGTCGCCGGCACCGGCTATGTGGGGCTCTCGTTGGCCGTTCTGCTCTCGCAGCACAACGAGGTGCGCGCGCTCGACATCGTCTCCGAGAAGGTAGAGAAGATTAACGCTTTTCAGTCGCCCATCCAGGACGACGAGATTGAGCTCTTCCTGGCCGAGGCTAAGGCGGGCACGAGGAAGCTCGACCTGCATGCAACCGTGGACGTCGCCGAGGCCTATACAGGCGCGGATTTCGCCATCGTGGCCACGCCAACGAACTACGACTCGGACCGCAACTTTTTCGACACCTCGTCTGTTGAAGCCGCAATTTCGGCAATCCGCTCGGTGAACCCGACGGCCTGGATTGTCATCAAGTCGACCATCCCTGTGGGTTACACTTCGTCGCTTCGCGAGACGCTTGGCGACAGCCGCATCATCTTCAGCCCCGAGTTCCTTCGAGAGAGCAAGGCGCTCTACGATAATTTGCACCCTAGCCGCATCGTTGTGGGCGCGCCCAAGGACGACGAGGAAGCTGTGAAGGCCGCAAAGACGTTTGCTGGGCTGCTCGCCCAAGGCGTCGGCCCCGCCGAGCTTGAGCGCACCAACCCTGATGGCACGACGGGCATCCCGCAGCTCGTTCTTGGTACCACCGAGGCGGAGGCCGTGAAGCTGTTCGCCAACACCTACCTGGCACTTCGCGTGGCGTACTTCAATGAGCTGGACACTTACTGCGAGATGAGGGGACTCAACACCAAGGACGTCATCGATGGCGTGTGCCTAGAGCCCCGCATTGGCTCCCACTACAACAACCCCTCCTTCGGCTACGGCGGCTACTGCCTGCCCAAGGACACCAAGCAGTTGCTGGCCAACTATAAGGACGTGCCTCAGAACCTTATCGAGGCCATCGTCGATGC
>CABUMU010000176.1 GCA_902492855.1 uncultured Collinsella sp.
GCTACGGCAAAGGACATGCTGGTGTAGAGGCTGCCATAGGCCAGGCGCATGAGGACCGCGGCAAGACACGCGAGCGCGATATTCGATGCGGGGCCGGCTGCGCTCACCAAGACCTCGTCGCGCTTGGGGTGCTTGAGGTTGTTGAGGTAGACGGGCACGGGCTTGGCAAAGGCGAACACCGGGCCGCCGGCGGCAAGCATGAGCAGCGGCAGGATGATGGTGCCAAACGGGTCGATATGGTTGAGCGGGTTGAGCGAGACACGACCGCGTGATCGGGCTGTCTTGTCGCCGAGAGCCCAGGCTGCGGCGGCGTGTGCGCTCTCGTGGATAACGATGCCCACGATGACGGCGACGGCGCTAGCGAGCAGGTTCATGAGGTAGCTACTGGACATATCGATCCCCTAGCGGACGCGGCGCGAGGCGCGCGTGAGCAGGTAGTCGGCCACAAAGAGGATTACCGCGACGATGGCGTAATCCAGGCGGAACACGCCGCCAAAGGGCGATGTGATGACGCCGTAGCCGGCGATGGCGCTCGGCAACGCACGCGAGAGCTCAACGACAAAGCCCACGATCTGCAGCTTGGCGGTGAGGCCGCTAAAGCACAGCAGCACGGTCATCGCGCTCATAAAGATGCCGCAGATGCGGCACGCGATGGCGATGATGCTTATCGCCACGGCAGCGGCCTTACGAGAGTTCACGCGCGGTCTCCTCTTCGATCTGGGTGGAAAGCTCCAGCCATTCATCCTCGAGCTTGGGAAGCTCTTGCTTAAGGCCGTTATATTCCCCCAGCGCGGCATTGAACTTATCTTGATCGGCATAAAGCTCTTCGCTTGCCATCAATTCCATAAGCTCGTCATAGCGGGCGCGCTTTTTATCGAGCTCCGTCTCGATCTTCTTGAGCTGGTTGCGCACGCCCTTGAGCTTTTTGTTGAGCGCAGCGCGGGCCTGGGCCTCGGCGCGCTTTTGCTCCTTGGTCTTTTTGCCCTCGGCAGGCTTGGGGGCGGCGACGCTGGGCTGGGCGGAACTGGTCGGCTTGGCTGCCTTGGTCGTGGCCGGTGTGTCCTCCCCTGCCGCCTCGGCGGCGGCGCGGGCCGCGAGGTCCTCGCGCTTGTAGAGGTAATAGTCGTAGTCGCCGTCATAGACCGTGACCTTGCCATCGCGGATGTCGATCACGCGGTTGGCCACGGCGCGCACCAGGTGCTCGTCGTGGCTGATTAGCACGATGGTACCGGGGAAGTTTTGCAGGGCGTTCTCGAGCATGTCCACCGAGTCGATGTCCAAGTGGTTGGTGGGCTCGTCCAGGCACAGGAGCGCCTCGGGGGCCACGAGCATCTTTGCCAGGGCCAGACGCGCCTTTTCGCCGCCGGAGAGGACGCGAACCTGCTTCTCAATGGAATCGTTGTCGCTAAACAGGAAGGCGCCCAGCAGGCTGCGCTGTTGGGGCACGGTCCACTTGGGCGTGACGGTGTCGATCTCTTGCAGGACGGTGTTGGACTCGGTCATGCCCTCGAGCGCGTGCTGGGCGTAGTAGGCCACACCCACGTTGGTGCCCAGGTCGCGGGTGCCGGTGGTGGGCGGTTCCAGGCCGGCGAGGATATTCATAAGGGTGGACTTGCCGGCGCCGTTGGGGCCGACGAGCGCCACATGCTCGCCGCGGTAGAGCTTGAGGTCGATGTCGCTGTAGATGTGCTTGTCGCCGTATGACTTGGAGACGCCCTCGAGGCCCACGACCATATCGCCCGAGCGCGGCGGGTCGGGGAACTTAAAGTCGATATGCTTGTGGCCCTCGGGCAGGATGACGAGCTCCTTTTTGATCTGCTCGATTTTGCGGATGCGCTCCTGGGCCTGGGCGGCCTTGGTGGGCTTGTAGCGGAACTTGTCGACGAAGACCTGCATGTGGGCGATGTCACGCTCCTGAGCGGCGCGCTTGGCGCGCATCTGCTCCAGATTGTCCTCGCGCTGCTTGAGGTAGCTGCTGTAGTTGCCGGTGTAAGTGGTCACGCGACGGTTTTCGAGTGCGGCGACGTGGTCGACGCAGGCGTCCATGAAGGCGCGGTCGTGGCTGACGATGAGGACGGCGCCGTCGTAGTTGGCGATAAAGCCGCGCAGCCACTGGACGCTCTCGAGGTCCAGATGGTTAGTGGGTTCGTCCAGAAGCAGCAGGTCGGGGTGACGCAGGAAGAGCTTGGCAAGTGCGATACGCATCTGCCAGCCGCCGGAGAACTCGGAGCACGGGCGCTCAAAGTCGGTGACCTTAAAGCCCAGGCCGGACAGGATCTTGCGCGCGTTGCTCTCGAGCTCGTAGCCGCCCAGATGCTCAAAGCGGTCCTGGACCTGGCCGTACTCGTTGAGGAGGGCGTCGACGTCCTTGCCCTGGTCGGAGAGCTCGGTGATCTGGCCCTGCAGCTCGTTGGCGCGCTCGCCCATGCGGCGGATTTCCTTGGCAGCGGCCATGACCTCGGCAAGGATGGTGGTGTCCTTTTGCTCCAGGTTGGTTTCCTGCTCTAGGTAGCCCACCTGGCAGTCCTTGGCGTACTGGACCTGGCCGGCGTCGGGGCTGTCGATGCCCATGATGATCTTGAGCATGGTGGTTTTGCCGGCGCCGTTGGGTCCCACGAGCGCAAAGCGCTCGCCGGGGTTGATCTGGAAGGACGCGCCGCTAAAGAGGAC
>CABUMU010000177.1 GCA_902492855.1 uncultured Collinsella sp.
TCGCTCCTAACCCCGGCAAACACCACCCTATCGGTCAATCCGAGCTCGGCAACGCGCCTCTCAACGGCCGTGCGTGTCTCGCCTTTGCCGACGAGAATGAGGACGGCGTCTGGCCTTCTCCGGGCGATTTCAGCAAAAACATCGACAAGGAAGAGGTGGTTCTTCTGCTCACTGAACCTCCCGACGTGCCCGACGACATAGGACTCGGCAGAAACGCCCAGTTCGCGCTTAACATCGTCCCGTGTCGAAGCGTCATAGGCGTAGTCCTCGAGGTTGAGCGCGTTCTTCATGAGATGGAAACGCGGCCCCGATACCCCCGCCTTGCCGAACATGTAGACGCCCGCCTCGGTAGACGGGGCGGCGAAGTCGGTCGCCGCAACCCTGACAAGGGGCTTGAAAAGATTGTGCAGCAGGGTCTCCTTTTTGCTGTTCGAAACTGTACCCGTGTTGCTTGACCTGAATATGGTTCTGGACACGCCTCCGAATCTCATGGCGAGCAAATCAAGACAGGAAAGACTGTGCTGAGACGACCTGACAGCACAGCAATAACCGCCGTCCCGGGCTATCTGCATGAGCCGCTTGAACGAAGCGACCGGCCCGGCCTCGGTCTTCTTGACTGTGTGCACAATTCTGCCGCCCATCGACTCGATTTCGGCGTCGTAAAAGCCCGGCACGTCGGACGACACACAGAAGTCGAGCTGATAGCGCGACTTGTCCAAAGCCCGGTAATACTTCATGAATACCGTCTCGGCCCCGCCGGTGTCCATCGAGGTCACGATATAGAGGGCCTTCTTCATTGGACGATCACCGCATCGGATTTCTCGATCAGCTTCTGCAGCGCCTTTTTAGCAATCGCCTTCCTGCGGTTGGCCGGAGATTCCTGATAGCGCTCGTATACCTCGGCCTTCACCGCGAACCTTGCGTCGCCTGAAAGATCCGCCATTGCGCGGAGCTGCGCTATATGTAGATGATGGTAGGCGGGAGAGGCGATACGCTTTTCCATGTCGTAATAAGACCAGAAGCCGGCGTCGTAGTCATCCAAATGGCAAGCCAACGTCTCCGCAGAGCGCTTGAATGGCCCGGCGAAGCGCGCGTCGACCAACGATGCGTCATAGAGACCGAAAAGGCTAAACACCCAACCGTTCATGACACTGCGCCTGGGGCGTTGAGGGTACTCCTCCAGGAACAGTTCTCCCCCGTCATGCGACGACACGCCGCCATTGTCCATGTCGATAAGCATGAACTCGGCAGCTTTCAGCGCCGCAACTCTATAGCACTCGTCCCCGAAAGCCGCATGGGCCCTCAGCAGCATCGAGCACCCCTCGCCTTGGGCCATCGAGGAGACGGAGTACTTAGCGCTGCCTATCGGACCAAATGCGTCCCAAGAGCCGTCATCCCGCTGGGCGCCGATCGCCCAATCCGAGCATACCCTTAGTGCGTCGAGAAAGCGCTCAACTTCATCCGACCTGAGAATGCTCAAGTCGTAACAGCCCAAACCGTATTGGAAAATGGCGATGGGGAAATGCACCCGCGCCCCACCGGCGATGACGCTAACAGGGACACCGCCCTCGTCGAGCAGAGTACTGCCAGTGACCTTGCCGGTCAAATCGTTGTAGTACCCGGACAACTGTCCGACATTATAGGCCCTGCCCATGCTCTGCTCTACGGCCACAGCCGTCTTGCCAGTGAGCATTTTGCTCCACCTTTTGAGCATGGTCATCTTCTGCGCAATCTGGCCCATCATTCACCTTCGTTTCTGTAATCGACTCCGAGCGAGCGCACAAGCCCCTCCACGTTGGCCTCCAAACGGAAGTCCCTCTCCCAAACGGCCCTTGCAGCGCGCCTCATAGAAGACCCTTCGGCCTTGCCCAAAAAGACGAATCGCTTTATGGCCGCGGCGACATCTTCCGGTCCACAGTCGCTAGGTAGGAGAAAGCCGTTGACGCCATCGCTTACTATCTCGTGGGTTCCGCCAACGTCCGTGGCGATGACGGGAATGCCGAATCCGCAGGCCTCCATGATCGAAAGCGGCAGGCCCTCGCTTGACGAGACGTTCACGAAGACGTCGAAATGCTTCGCTGCGTACTCCCCCAAAAGCGCGTCGTTCGGCAAAGCCCCCGCGAACTTCGCGGTGGAGTGCGTCAGCAACGAGCAGGCGGCCCTCGCCTCCTCGAGCTGTGGGCCGTCGCCGTAATGGGTCCATTCGACGCGAAGCCCTTCGGCATCAAGAAGGGTGACAGCCTTAGCAAGAAGAGGCACGCGCTTAACGTCGACAATACGCGAGCACGAGACGACCCGCAACGGGCAGGTCAACGGCTCGCCGGACTTGTCTGGCATCTCCCGCGTTCCGAGATAGGAGGTCGTCACCTTGCCCTCATGGCCCGGCCAGTTCGCGTTTATGTATTCCTCCCCGTCTTTCGAGCAGGGAAGCACTCCGGAAAGCTTGGATAGGAGGTATCCCCGGAAGGGCAAATAATGCACATCGGTACGATCTGCATACAGATCGTACCCATGTGCACGCGCAACGGCGCGTGCACATGGGTACGTGCCGGTCAGCCAAGCAGCGACCAAAGCGGTGT
>CABUMU010000178.1 GCA_902492855.1 uncultured Collinsella sp.
CTTCGTGCGGCGAGGCTTTTTGCCCCCTGCGGAAAGATTGGGGAACTAAGCCCTCGTCCCTCCCAAGGTGACCTGCTCGAGATCGTCGCCCTTGTGGCGTTAGGGCGGAAATGGGTGGGGCGTTAGGGCTTCTTTGCTGATGGGGGATTAGTATGCCCGGGCTTGGTTGGGGAAGGTTTTGTCTAGGGATGCTTGGAGCTTTTCGAACGATGCTCGCAAGTTGTGGCTCTGGTCGGTTGAGCGCTTGGTTTTTGTGGTGGGGGAGTCGAGGAGGCCGTTTCTCTGTGTCGGGGGGAAGGAGAAAAGGTCTGCATGTTTTAGGGATGGCTGCTGTGCTGCGTCATTGGAAGAATGCATGCTTATGCGGCCTCCTCGATGTCCACCAAAAGATAGCGCACGGGGTGTGCTGCTAGGTCCCGTGCGTTGGCAGTATTATGCCGCGGACGTCGCAAAGAAGCGCTAAAGAAAGGCTTAATGAGGTTTGCAATTACGATGAAACCGCAGGTTAAAGCTATCGAGTAACACTCTTGAAAGGTTTTGAGCTTAAGGGCTTTCTAAGGTTTGAGGCGCGGATGTGGCTCGCCTGTGTGGGGCGTGTGGATGGCTCGTTCCTAGCGCTGCGGCTCTGCGGCGCGCACCTGCTCGATGACCTTTTCCATCGTGGCGTCGATGCGGTCTTTTTTGAGCTCGCATTCCCAGACGGTGATGGGCGTCCAGCCCATTTGAGTGAGTGCTGCCACGGCAGCGCGGTCGCGCTCGACGTTGCGACGGAACTTTGCCTCCCAAAACTCAACGTTGCGCTTGGGCTGGCTCGGGTTGCACTTGGGGCAGCGGTGCCAAAAGCAACCGTTGACGAAGATGGCGATCTTGCGCCCGGGGAAGGCGATGTCGGGCTTGCCGGGAACCTTCCATTCCAAGCGATATCCCGTAAGGCCTGCTGCCCGCAGGCACTGGCGAACGAGCAGCTCGGGCTTGGTGTTGGCGCGCTTGTTGCCCTTCATGGACTTTTTGATGGCGGCGCGACGGCGCACGAGTTCACGCTCGTCGGCGGAAAGGTCCGAGGTGTCGATGCCGTCCAACAGACCGGGCTTTGGACGCTTTTTGCTGCGGCGCTTAGGTGCGCGCTTGGGCTTGGTGGCGGGCTCGTCGGTCGCGGTGGCCTCGGCGTCGTTGGCAACGCCGTTGGCCTCAAGCCGGTCTTCCTTCAACTCAATTAGGGCATCAATGAGTCCCTTGTCGGCGGGCATCCACTCAACGGTGGCAAGCGAGGTGCGCGGAATCCAGCGGATATCGAGCTGGCGGTCGTGCTTCTGGGGCTCGCCAGACTCTTTAGCCAGCGAGCAGTAGTAGCACTCCATGGAGAGATGAAAATCGGGGTAGTCGTACTCAACGGTATAGAAATCTCGCAGGTTGGTGACCTTCACCTGCAGCTCTTCCATGAGCTCGCGGCGTACGGCGTCTTCGGGTGTCTCGCCGCGCATGAGCTTGCCACCGGGGAACTCCCAAAGTCCCTGCATGTCGCCGTAGCCGCGCTGCACGGCAAGCAGCTCATCGGATCCTTCCTTGCGAATGATCCCAGCGGCAACATGAACAGTCTTCAACAGGAGTCCTCCCTTAACATCAACACATAACAGGGTGGCTACCCGTACCTTACACAACGGTAAGGCAAGCGTAAGCCATATCGATGGTAGCCGACTCGTCTTCTTGCGACTATAGATGCCGTAGACTAATCGCAAGAAAGGACTCGGTATGCAAACCACGCACATGGCGACCCCGGTACTGGAGGTCGCGCATCTCGAAAAGGCATATGGAGCGCTGGGCAACGTGACCCGTGCGCTCAACGACGTCAGCTTTACCGTCAACCGCGGCGAATTTGTGGGCATCATGGGCGCTTCGGGCTCGGGCAAGTCGACGTTGCTCAACTGCGTGTCGACCATCGATAGCGCCACGAGCGGCACGATCCGCATCAACGGGCAGGACGTGACGCGCATGAAGCAGGCCAAGCTCTCGCAGTTTCGCCGCGAGGAGCTCGGCTTTATCTTCCAGGACTCCAACCTGCTCGATACGCTCACGGCACGCGAGAACATCGCCCTGCCGCTCACCATTGCCCGCACAAACTCGGCAGAGATCTCGACCCGCGTGCAGGATGTGGCAGCGCGCCTGTCCATCAGTCAGGTGCTCGACAAGTATCCCTACCAGATGTCCGGCGGCCAGCAGCAGCGCGTTGCCGCGGCTCGCGCGCTCGTCACCGACCCCACCATGATCATGGCTGACGAGCCTACCGGCGCCCTCGATTCCAAGAGCGCCCGCCTGCTGCTCGAGAGCCTGGAGGCCCTGAATCGCCGCCTGCGCGCCACCGTGCTCATGGTCACACACGACAGCTTTGCCGCCAGCTACACGAGCCGTGTGCTGTTTATTCGCGACGGCAAGATCTTCACCGAGCTGCGCCGCGGCGACACCGACCGCCGAGAGTTCTTCGACCGCATTATGGAGGTCGTTGCCATGATGGGCGGTGAGGGCTCCGATGTTCTGTAAACTCGCTTGGGGCAACG
>CABUMU010000179.1 GCA_902492855.1 uncultured Collinsella sp.
TGAACGCGGTCAACGATAAGGGCCATCACGTAGGTGTTGGCAAACGTGAGCAAAAAGATGTAGCCCGCCGACGAGAACACCGAGAGAAAGACGATCAGCGGCTGTGCGCGTGACGTCCCAAAAACGCTGCAGCGTGCGGCGCACGGTGGAACGTTTGAGCGGACTGGTGCTTCTCTGAGACATGGTCTTCCTTTCGCGTCTGATAGGACGAAACGCCATTGTTGCACACTAAAGCGCACTTCAGGCAAGCACGGCGCGAAAAGCGCCCGCGCCCCGCGTTTACGTCGGCGCCCCGCCGTCAGATGCGGCTAGTCCTCGTCTTTTTGGTCTGCGGGCAGGCTCGCGGACGTGAGCCCCAAGATCTCATCGGCTTGGTCGGCGTCTTCCAACGCGTCGATGTCCTTGAGCTTGCGCTCCATGACGTTGGTGCGCGTGGTAATGATGCCCTCGACCGTTTTGCCCGCGGTCTCGATCTGCTGCTGGGCGCGGCGCAGCGCCTTTTGATAGCGCGGCAGCTCGGCCTTGACAGCGGAGAGCACGCGCAGTACATCGTCGGTGCGTTTTTGCAGCTTAAACGTTTGGTAACTCATCTGCAGGCTGTTGAGAATGGCCGCAATGGTGCTAGGGCCGGCAACGTTGACGTGATAGTCGCGGCCCAGGGTCTCGATAAGCCCGGGGCGGCTGACGACCTCGGCGTACAGTCCTTCAAACGGCACGAACATGATGCCGAAGTTGGTCGTTGCCGGCACGCTCAGGTACTTTTCGCAGATGTCCTTGGCCTCGCGCTTGACCATGGTGTCGAGCGTCTTACGCGCAGCCGCCACGGTCTCCGCATCGCCCGACTCCTGCGCGTCGAGCAGGTGCTCGTACGCGTCGCCCGGAAACTTGGAGTCAATCGGCAGCAGCACGGGGTCGCCCTCGTCCACCGGCAGCTTGACGGCAAACTCAACGCGCTCCGAGGCGCCGGGCTTGGTGGCGACGTTTTCCAGATACTGGTCGGGTGTAAGGATGTCCGCCAGAATTGCACCCAGCTGCACCTCGCCCAAAATGCCACGCGCCTTCACATTGCCCAGTACGCGCTTAAGATCGCCCACGCCGGTGGCGATGGATTGCATATCGCCCAGGCCCTTGTAGACGGCTTCGAGCTGGTCGCTCACCTGCTTAAACGATGCCGACAGGCGATCGTTGAGCGTGCGGGAGAGCTTCTCGTCCACCGTTGCGCGCATCTGATCGAGTTGCACGTTGTTGTCTTTGCGGATAGCACCCAGCTGGGCATCGACCGTCTCGCGCACCTTGTCCAGGCGGTGCTCGATGCCCTCGCGGTTGGCACCGAGCTGTTGGGCCGTCTCGCGGCGCAGGTCATCCATCCGGTCACCAGCTTGCGAAAACTCACGCGCGATGGTCAGGTAACGTTGCTGCTCCACGGCCGCATCTGTCGTCTGCTGCTGCGCGATGGCATTGGCCGTGCGGCGAGTTTCGGCCAGCGCGACGTTCAGGGCATCGAGCGCGTTGTTGGCCTGCTCGAGTGCTGCCAGCGTTTCCGCGCTACTGTCGCCACGCTCCCGCAACTCGGCACGCAGGCTCTTGAGCTGGAGGGCGCAAGCCACAGCAACCCCCACCGCCACCAAGGCGATCACAACAAGCACAATATCAATAGCAGACATAAACTCCGCCCAACAAACCCAATCGAGCACCGATCAAAACCGCGATCAATCTTACCCCGTCACACACACGGATCACTCACTGCCTTGCAGACAAATTTCTCTTAGAGCCGCGGACGCTAAAACGCTAGCTCTCCCAGCCGGCGCGAATGGTTGTTACGACATCGCCTAGGCGCTGGCCGAGGGCTGACAGATGTTGGAGCACTTCGTTGGGCGATGCGCCGTTGAGGATGCACGTGAGGGCATACGACGCCAGAAAGATGGACGCAAGCCCTAACGGGATGAGCACGATCATCGCCAATATGCGCAAGCGCTGGCCCACACGGCGACGACGCGCACGACGCTTGTCGAACGCGAGCTCCTGCGCATATGAATCTTGCTGTACGGAATAGGCCTCTGGCGCCGATTTACACCCGGGCACAGCTGCAGGTACAGCAGCGGGCACGACATTTTGCGCAAAGGGCTGGGCTGCCGCCCCTTGCATTTGCATCTCTATAAGCCGTTGCTGTTGGCGCAACATGCGCTCGGCTTGTTGCTGCGGAGTCTCAAGAAACAGATCCATGCTGGCCTCCAAAATCGGAGCATTCGACGCTTACGACCAGCATCCCGCACCGCCATGACCGCGACAACGCAATCGCCGGCAATAGCCACAAAGTTTCTTCTGCTCAAAAGCTGTCGAAAAGCTCAACAACTCCCCTACCAGCACTTTCTCTGAGCTTTTTTCGCCAACAATCTTTTGGCCTTCCACCCTTACGCCAACTGACCAAAATCTAACCAATAGCTTGACGAAAATTGTGGAGACCGGGACCCCACACAAAAAGTGCC
>CABUMU010000180.1 GCA_902492855.1 uncultured Collinsella sp.
AGCGCATCACCAAGATGATGCTCATGTCGGGCGGCGAGAAGAGCCTGATGGCGCTCGCCCTGCTCTTTGCTGTGTACCGCACGCGCACGGTGCCGTTCTATGTGCTGGACGAGGTCGAGGCGGCACTCGATGACGCCAACCTGTCCAAGCTCATCGGCGCACTCGACGTGTTGCGTTCCGATACGCAGCTCTTGGTTATCTCGCATCAACGCCGTACTATGGAGGACGCTGACGTCCTCTACGGCGTCTCGATGCAAGCCGACGGCGTCAGTCGCGTCGTCTCGCAAAAACTCGATCGCGAAACCGGAAAGGTCGTGAATGCATAATGGGATTCTTCGATGCTCTCTCGCGCGGACTTGAGCGCAGCCGCGAGGCCCTCAACGAGGTCTTCTACTTTGGCGGCGAGGTCGACGAGGATTTTTGGGAGGACCTGGAGGACACCCTCGTCATGGGTGACATGGGCGCCGAGGTCGCTATCAAGGTCTCCGATGACCTGCGCGATGCCGCGGCCAAGAAGAACCTCAAGACCGCTCCGCAGCTTCGCCGTGCCCTGGCCGAGCAGCTTGAGCAGCACTTTGTGCCCATCGAGCGAGATCCGTTCTCCGATACGCCGAGTTGCGTGCTGTTTGTGGGCATTAACGGTGCCGGCAAGACCACGACGGTCGGTAAGATCGCGAGCGCCATGGCTGCCCGCGGCAAGAACGTGGTGATCGGTTCGGCCGACACCTTCCGCGCCGCCGCCATCGAGCAGCTCGATGTGTGGGGGCAGCGTGCCGGCGTACCGGTTATCAAGCGTGACCGCGGCTCCGATCCGGCGAGCGTGTGCTATGACGTGCTCGACGAGGCCGATAAGCGCGGCAGCGACCTGGTGCTCATCGATACCGCCGGCCGTCTGCACACGAGCCCTGAGCTCATGCGCGAGCTTGCCAAGGTGGTCAATGTGACCCGTAAGCGCGCCGCCAATATGGCCGCCGGTCCCATGCCGGTTTCGGTCGTGCTTGTGATCGACGCCGCGACGGGCCAAAACGGTCTGAACCAGGCGCTCGAGTTTAACGAGGCGCTGGGCCTGGACGGTATTATCATGACTAAGCTCGACGGCACGGCTAAGGGCGGTATCGCCATGGCCGTGGCCGAGAAACTCAAGCTCCCGATCCTGCGCGTGGGCGTGGGCGAGCAGGTCGATGACCTGCAGGAGTTCAATGCCAAAGATTTCTGCCGCGCCCTGGTGGGCGAGTCCAATTAAGGAGTGACTAGTGTTTGATTCCCTGAGCGATCGCCTCAACGACACATTTGACCGCCTGCGCGGCAAGGGCAAGCTTACCGAGGCCGATATTACTTCGGCCATGCGCGATATTCGCATGGCGCTGCTCGAGGCCGACGTTAACTTTAAGGTCGTCAAGGAGTTCGTCGCCAAGACCAAGGAGCGCTGCATGACCGCAGAGGTCATGGAGTCGCTCTCTCCGGCGCAAAACGTCGTCAAGATTGTGCTCGACGAGCTCACCGAGATGCTCGGCTCCACCGAGAGCAAGCTCGTCTTTAGCAACCGTATTCCCAATGTCATCATGCTTGTGGGTCTGCAGGGCTCCGGTAAGACCACGGCTGCCGTAAAGCTGGCCTACCTGCTCAAGAAGCAGGGTCGCTCGCCGTTGCTCGCCGCGTGCGACGTCTACCGTCCCGCTGCTGCCGACCAGCTGGCCACGCTCGGCGGCGAGATCGGCGTGCCGGTCTTCCGCGGTGACGGCGAGCACCCGGTCGATATCGCCAAGGGCGCCATCCAGGAGGCCGTCGACCACCTGCGCGACGTGGTCATCGTCGATACCGCCGGTCGTCTGCAGATCGACGAGCAGATGATGCAGGAGGCCGTGGACATCAAGAAGGCCGTTAAGCCCGATCAGGTGCTGATGGTCGTCGATGCCATGACCGGCCAGGATATCGTCAACGTCGTCTCGACCTTTGCCGAGCGCACCGACTTTGACGGCGTTATCATCTCCAAGCTCGACGGCGACGCTCGTGGCGGCGGCGCGCTTTCCGTGCGCCAGGTGACCGGCAAGCCCATTAAGTTTGTGAGCATGGGCGAGAAGCCCGATTCGCTGGAGCCGTTCTACCCCGATCGTATGGCCAAGCGCATTCTGGGTATGGGCGACGTTGTCGGCATTATCGAGAAGGCCCAGGAGGCGGCCGACGCCGAGCAGCTCGAGGCCGCCGAGCGCATGCTGCGCGAGGGCTTTACCATGAACGACATGCTCGACCAGATGAAGGCCGTCAAGAAGATGGGCGGCATGAAGGGCATTCTGGGCATGCTCCCCGGTGGCCAGCGTGCGCTTAACCAGATGGGTGGTAACCTGGACGAAGGTATCTTCGATAAGAACGAGGCCATTATCATGTCGATGACCAAGGAGGAGCGCCTTCGCCCCTCCATCATCAACGGCCAGCGCCGTGCCCGCATTGCCAAGGGCGCCGGCGTGACCCCCACC
>CABUMU010000181.1 GCA_902492855.1 uncultured Collinsella sp.
CCATGGCGCTCGATCAGCATAATGCGGCGCAAGTCCTCGGCGCTCTCGGGGCGGGCCATACCCGTGATAGCCATACCCGGGACGACATCGATAACCGCCTCGCCCGGCTTAAAGGCATAATCGAACACGTCAAGCGAAAGCTTCGGCAGCTTAACGGAAGCACGCAGCTCATCGGCAAGGGCCGCAACCTCGGCCATCTCGGGTGCAATCTCGCCCACAAAGGTGCCGTCCTGCGCCACCAGGGCACCGGCGGCATATACGCGATGCGGAGCCGTGGCAAACGTCAGGTCGTTGAGTACCAGCAGGTCGGCACGCTTGCCCGGGGCGATGGCGCCACGCAGCTCATGCGGGTCGCGACAGCCGTGGTCCAGGCCAAATGCCTCAGCCGTGGAAAGGGACGCCATGGAGATGGCGACCACGGGGTCGATACCAGCCTCGATAGCCACACGGCAGGCATTGTCGATCATACCGGTCGAAAGCGCATCGGAGGGAGCGCGGTCGTCGGTCGCAAAGCAGCAGCGGCGGGCACGGGAAGGATTCTCCAACAGCATCGGAGACAGGTTGGCCAGGTCGTGGCTGCACGTGCCCTCACGCAGCATCACATACATGCCGCGGGACAGCTTGTCGAGTGCCTCCTCGGGAATCGTCGACTCGTGGTCGGCGATAATGCCCGCTGCGGCATAGGCGTTGAGGTCCTTACCGGCAACGAGCGGCGCGTGGCCGTCAACCTGCTTGGACGGCGTCTGGTTGGCAGCATCGATGCGAGCGCAGGTCTCGGGGTCGGCCATAAAGACGCCCGGCAAGTTCATCATTTCGCCCAGACCAAAAACATCGCCCGGATGCTCGGCAAAAAACGCCTGCATATCGGCAGCCGAAATAACGGCACCGGCCTGCTCGTCGGGCAGCGCGGGCACGCACGAAGGCATCATGTACTTGATGGAGATGGGTGCGCGGCGGCCGTCCTCGATCATAAAGCGCAAGCCGTCGAGACCGGCAACATTGGCAATCTCGTGGCTGTCGGCAATGGCGGTGGTAGTACCGCGCGTCGCGGCCATGCGAGCATACTCGGCGGGACGGATGTTCGAAGACTCGATATGCAGATGCCCGTCAATAAAACCGGGAGCGAGATAGCGACCCTGGCAGTCGATAACCTCGGCAGCCTCGTAGGTACCGGAGGCATCGTCGCGACCGTTGTAGAGCACGCCGACGATCACACCGTCCTTGACGGCAACGCTACCGGGCGCCACACGCTGGCCATACACGTCGACGATCTGCGCATTGGTAAACAGCGTGTCGACGGGCACGCGCCCCTCGGCAGCATCAATCACAGACCTCATGACCTCAACGGACATACATACTCCTTTAACCGTAGAAAACGCTGCGGGGCGGACAAACCTTCACCGCAACAAGCCAATAGCAATTGTATGCCCAAACGATGGGTCAACAATACGCCTCTCCGCTTAACGGCACACGCCGCATGGCGCAATGGGGACAGGTTGCTTTGCACCAAAAAGAAACGTCCCTAAGTGCCAACCAGGACAACGCCGTAGGTGGAGGACGGACAGCGAGCGGACTCCAGAGCGAACAAATTGGCATGAAAAGAGGACGGCATAGACCTTCTGGTCATGCCGTCCTCTTTGAATGACAAGTTGTCGCTCTGGAGCCCGCGCAGCGTCGAGCTGTTACGCGGTTTGGTAAAACCGCGTAACTAAATAAGCTTGAAGCCCTTGCGCTTGCCCACGGAGAGGGTGTCACCCAGCTTGAGGGCGCTGGGATCGATGTTATAGCTCTTGGGAGCCACGGCCTTGCCATTGATCTTGACGCCGCCGCCGTCGATATCGCGACGAGCCTGGCCGGCGCTCGCCGAAAGACCCAGGTCCTTGAGCAGGCCAGCGAGGTAGATCTGGCCCTCGTCGTTGACGGTCAGCTCAACGTGCTTCTCGGGGAAGTCGGCAAGCTGGCCCTCCTTGAATACGCGGTCGAACTCGGCCTGAGCCTCGTCGCCGGCGCCGGCGCCGTGGTAGGTGTCGCACAGGTCGCGGCCCAGAGCGCGCTTGAGCTCATAGGGATCGGCAGAGCCGTCGGCCAGAGCAGCGTCGATCTTGTCGACCTCGGCCGGGGTGAGCGAGCTGGCCAGACGATAGTACTTGCCGATCATCTCGTCGGGGATGGACATGGTCTTGCCGAACATATCCTTGGGCGCGTCGGTCAGGCCGATGTAGTTGCCATAGGACTTGGACATCTTGCGCACGCCATCGGTGCCCTCAAGCAGCGGCATGGTGAGCGCGATCTGCGGCTCCATGCCCATCTTCTCCATGAGCTCGCGGCCGGCGAGCAGGTTGAAGAGCTGATCGGTGCCGCCGAGCTCCACGTCGGCCTCGATGACGACCGAGTCGTAGGCCTGCATGAGCGGGTAGAGGAATTCGTGCAGGCTGATGGGCTGGCTGTTGGTGTAGCGGTTGTGGAAGT
>CABUMU010000182.1 GCA_902492855.1 uncultured Collinsella sp.
AAGCTTTCGGCCGGACATTTTTCTTCCATGCTGCTCACCGTGTTTATCACCATGCTGCAGCTCGCGTTTTTCTATCTGGTTCCGTATTTCCTGATGCTTGCCTTTGGCCACCACGAGGTCGACTTTTTCTCGGTCATGGCCGCGAGCGCCTTTGTCCAGCTGCTGAGCTCTGCGGTCCCCCTGCCCGGTGGAACTGGTGGCGCTGAGGGCGGCTTTGCATTGTTCTTGGGTCATTTCTTTGGGTCGGCTTCGACCGCCGGCTATCTGCTGTGGCGCCTCATTACGTTTATTGCGCCGACCATTTTGGCTGCGCCCCTGCTGGGACTTAAGAGCGCCCACAACGAGAGCATCCATGCGCGCTGGGATCGTGTGATGCGCAAGCTCGGCCGCACGCCTCAGACGCCCTCTGCGCCCACTATGCCGCACCCCACGAATGCTGTTACCGTTGATCCCAAGAAGCGCGCTCAGAAGGCTTCTGGGACCGCTAAGCCGGCTCATAAAGCCTATGTGCGCCAGACAGGCGATGGTATTCGCGTATCTCCGTCGGCACTCAATAAGAAGAAGCATCCCAAGTCGCAGTAGGGCAGTCGTGCGTTCTTCATGATGCGGGGCATATTTGTGCTGTATGGGGGATAATCCTCTTACGTAGATTATCTCTCATCTGTTGATGAATGCTTGCATATCGAAGGGACACGCCCATGGCAACCAGCAAACCGCGTCTTGATCGTCGCATCATTCGCAGCCGTAATGCCATCCTTTCGGCTTTCGAGCGCCTGCTCATGGAAAAGCCGCTGGCAGACATTACGGTGAGTGCCATCGCGCGCGAGGCCAATGTCGACCGCAAGACCTTTTACGTTCACTTTGGTACGGTTGACGGCCTGCTCGATGCCATTGCCGTCGATGTGGTGGAGATGATTGTCGACTCGGTCGAGAAAACGCTTGCTTCTATGGACGGTGCTCTTGGCGCGGCGGCGACCTTCTTTAAAACCGTTAATGAGGCACTGTGCAACAACTTAGTGCTCAATCGTCAGCTGATCGAGAATATTCCGCTCGATGATTTCATGGCTCGTCTTCGTGCGCCGCTCGAACATGAGATTGCCGAGCGCGATCTGCTGTCTCAAGGTCTCAAGGACGAGATGTTCGACTACTATCTGGCGTTTTTGCTGTCGGGTATTATCGGTATCTATCGCACGTGGGCGCTGTCTGACGGTTCGGTTCCCATCGAGCGCGTCTCTGAGGTCGCCAACGATCTGACTCTCAATGGTCTGTCGAGTCTGGAATCTCGCTTGGATTAGGCCTAGTTGGGTTCGTCGGCGTGGAAATTCCTGTTCACGAGGTTCTCCGGTGCCTTGTAGACCTCGCCGGCGTAGGAGCTGTAGCCTGAGGATCCTTAAAAGAAAGTCCAGTTTATTCTTCCCACTCCAAATGGGAATCCTCCGATGCGCCTTCGCACGCTCGCATGACCTCGATACCATGCGAGCGTGCAAACTCGACGAGCTCTGCGTTGCGGGCGTTTATGGTGCCGAAGGCGGCGGGGCACACGATAAGGCACGCGCAGTGGACGAGGAGCTCTTTGGCGCGGGCTATGGTTTTATCCCCGATCGGCTCGAAGGCGCGCTCGGCCACGCATTCCGTCGCCAGGTCGCGCGCGAGCTCGCAGTCGATGTCCCCTTCGTGCAGAACGCCCGCGTAGAACGCCTTGCCCTGCCGGATGAGCTGGCGAAACACAGCCGACCCCGTACCTGCGCCGGCGATGACGAACGTGTGCGCATCGCCGTGCGGGCGCCCAATTTCCACGCTGCCGAAGCGCTCGTTGAAGGTGCCATGTTGAAGGCCGTAGAGCTCGCCAATCATCTCGCGCGTGAATATGTCCTCGGGTGCGCCGGCGCGGAAGACCCGGCCGTCCTTCACGCAAATCACCTTGTCGGCGCTTTTCTGCGCGAGCTCGAGTTCGTGGATGGACATGATGACAGCCACATTCCGCGATTTCGCAAGGTGGCGAAGTATTCGCAGCAGGTCGATCTGGTAGCGGATATCGAGATACGACGTGGGCTCGTCGAGCACGAGCGCACGTGGATCCTGCGCGATGGCGCGTGCGAGCATGACGCGCTGGCGTTGCCCGTCGCTTATCTGCATGAAGTCGCGCTCGGCGAGCTCTTCCACATGTGCGGTCTTCATGGCCTCGTCGACCCGACTATGGTCGTCGGGCGAGAGTGTGCCCATTCGCCCGGTGTAGGGATGCCTTCCCGCCTCTACGATATCGCGGCAGGTGAGGAGCTCGGTCCGGGGGCGATCTGTCAGCATAACGGCAAGGTTCCTTGCGAACTCCGCCGTCTTCCATCGGGAAATCTCCCGTCCGTCGAGCTCGACCGCGCCGGCAAGCGGTGCAAGATGGCGTGTGATGGTTTTCAAGATGGTCGACTTGCCCGAGCCGTTCGGCCCGATGAGCGCCACG
>CABUMU010000183.1 GCA_902492855.1 uncultured Collinsella sp.
CCGCAGTTCAGGCACTTCCACACCTTTACGCCCTCGCGCTCAAACACCTCGCCCGACTCGATGCGCTCGACGAGTTTGTTGTAGCGCTCCTCGTGGGCCTTCTCGACGGCGGCGACGCCACGGAACTTCTCAGCGATCTCGGCAAAACCCTCCTCCTCGGCGGTCTTGGCGAACTCGTCGTACATCGTGGTCCACTCGTAGTTCTCGCCCGCAGCGGCATCACGCAGATTGTCCAGGGTGTCGGGAACGGCGCCGTCGTGCAGATACTTAAACCACAGCTTGGCGTGCTCGGACTCGTTGCCCGCCGTCTCGGCAAAAATATTCGAGATCTGAACGTAGCCGTCCTTTTTGGCCTTGGATGCATAGTAGCGATACTTGGTGTGTGCCTGGGACTCACCGGCAAAAGCGGTCTCGAGGTTCTTCTTGGTTTGGGAATTCTCAAAATCCATAGGTGTACTTCCCTTCAACGCATGCCGCCCGTAGGCTTCGAGCGGCCTCGTCTTTAGGATGCCCTCAAGCCGCGAATTTAAACCTTACAATCCCGTTCTTCAGATTTGAGCGGGTTACACACTCAACCAACGATCGTCCTCGGCTCGGCAAAAGCCCTCGCGCTCCAGGTCAGCTAGAATGCCCGCGATCAAGTCGCACTCGACCGGCCCGCGACCGGCTGCCGCTTCCATCTCGTTAACGCCCACCACGGCATCAACAAGCGTAATCCCCGCCGGCTGCCCATCGCGCGCTGCCAGCAACATACGCACGATATGCGCGCGCTTTTGGCGACGCGAGCCCTCAAACTTGGACTGACGACTATAGCCCGCCGACCGCCTGGACGGATTGGGCAGCGTCTTCTTAAGATACGCGCCGTAATCCAGCAACGCGTAATACCACGCGCGCGGCGTGTCAGCATCGTCTTGAGGCGCGGCAAAGGGCGCAATCTCATCCGCCGCCGCACCAGGGGCCGCTGGACAGGCGGCTTGGATCAGCGGCACCAGCTCGCGATCGGGAACGGCCGGCACATCGGGAAAGAAATGATGCAAAAAGACCGTGCGCACATTGGTCTCCAGATACACGCCCGGAAGATCAAACGCAAATGACCGGATGCCCTGCGCCGTTGCCGGGCCAATACCAGGCAGAACGACCAAGTCACGCGTCTCACGCGGAAACTCCCCGCCCCAGTCTTCCACAACGCATTGAGCGGCCCTGTGGAGCGCCAAAGCGCGTCGGTTGTAGCCCATGCCCTGCCAAGCGTCCAAAACATCGGAAGGCGCGGCCTGGGCAAGCGCCTGCACAGTCGGAAAACGATCGAGCCACGCCGGCATGCGCGTCTCCACGCGCGGCACCTGTGTTTGCTGCAACATGACCTCGGAAAGCCAAATGATGTACGGATCGCGCGTGCGGCGCCACGGAAGGTCGCGATAACGCAGGACCCCTTCCGAACGAATCATCGAACGAAAGGGGTCCTGAATCATGACTATGCTCCTTATGCGGCGCTATTCCTCCCGGCAAGCGCACGCGCAGGTGGCATACTCGGGAAACGCTTCGCGGTCGGCGAACTTGGGATCGACGGCCGGGAACTGGCGGTGAGCGACGCTGTCGCCGAGCGAAACGGAATCGAGGTAGTCGCGCATCAACGCCTGAGCTCCGGCCCACAGGGGATGATAGCAGCACGCGCCCATGCGCGCACAGTCACCATCGGGCGCGGTGCAATCGTTCATAACCATAGGACCCTGAACGGCCTCGACGACCTGGCGGATAGTGACGTCGTCCGGACTGACCTTGAGACGCATGCCACCGTGGACGCCACGCAGGCTCTCCACAATACCGGCCTGGACCAAACCGTGCTGAATCGAGCGGGCAAACGAATACGGGACATTGACCTCTTCGGCAGCGGTGCGAACAGAAAGCAAACACTCCGGATCCTCAGCAAGCATCGCCAGCATACGAAGGGCGTAATCAGTCTTCCTCGATATGTCCATTTTTCCCCTTTCAAGGAATACGAACAGCTCGAACGAGCTCCGGGGCCGAGCTTGTGTCGAGACGCTAAATGACCGCCAGGACATCCAAATGGTAAATCGGATATCCACTGAGTGCCGCGCTTGGAGCGAAATGCATCAGATGCGGCGCACGGTGCAATTTAGTATAACCTAACCCCCTGTCTCGTAGAACAGGTGTTGCGCAACAAAGCTGTTGTTCAGACAGATATACTTATTAGATTTTACTTGCGTTCCCGAAGGCGCGGGGATTCTGGGCGAAGATGCACCAGGGCGATCGTTCTATCGAAACAAAGTGCATCAAACGCAAAAAGCCACGCCGAAGACGTGGCTTTAATTGCGTTGGCGGGAAGTACGGGGCTCGAACCCGCGACCTCCGACGTGACAGGCCGGCGCTCTAACCAAACTGAGCT
>CABUMU010000184.1 GCA_902492855.1 uncultured Collinsella sp.
ACAGGAAAACCGCCCTAAGATAAAGCCATCGAAAGGAAGGCGGGCGCGAAGAAGTCCCGCTCTCTGCTAAGAGATCCAAGGAGGATCATCATGACCAAGTTCAGCCACGTCATCATCCGCCGCCCCGGCAAGTCCCTGAGCAATGGCATCACGAGTGCCCCCGAGCTTGGCCAGCCCATCTACGAGCGCGCCATCGAGGAGCACTACGATTACGAGCAGTGCGGCGTTGACGTGTCGGTGCTGCCGGCACTCGAGCAGTATCCCGACAGCTGCTTCGTCGAAGATCCGGCCGTCATCACTCGCTGCGGCGCCATCATTACCAACCCCGGTGCCGATAGCCGCAACGGCGAGAAGGACGAGATCGAGCCGGCCGTCCGTCGCTTCTTTGACGACGAGCATGTCAAGCACATTGTTTCTCCGGGCACGCTCGACGGCGGCGACGTCATGATGGTGGGCGACCACTTCTACGTGGGCCGCTCCGCTCGTACCAACGAAGAGGGCATCCGCCAGTTCTGTGAGATTCTCGAGGGCTGGGGCCTCGAGGGTTCTGAGGTTCCGCTGGAGGAGGTCCTGCACCTCAAGACGGGCGTCAACTACATCGAGGACAACAACATGCTCGTCTCTGGTGAGTTCATCGATAAGCCCGACTTTGCCCAGTACAACAAGATCGTCGTGCCCGAGGACGAGGCGTACGGCGCCAACTGCATCTGGGTCAACGGTACGGTCATCGTTGCCGAGGGCTATCCGACTGTGCTCAAGGCCGTGCAGGATCTGGGCTACAAGACACTCGTCGTTGACACCTCCGAGTATCGCAAGGTCGACGGCGGCCTTTCTTGCCTGTCGCTGCGCTTCTAACGCGGTAGCTGTAACAGTCTGATGATCGCTTGACCGATGGCCCGGCACCCGATTCGGGACGTCCGGGCCATCTTTCGTTCGATCACATGATGAAGGGGGTGCACATACAATGGCCTCTAAAGCTCAAAATGAAGAGATTATCGACCCTAATGGCCTCGATCTCTTTCGTCTGACCATGATGGTCATTACCGCCAGTATTTGTGGCGGCATCTTTTCGCTTGCCGGCGATATGGCAGCAGGTGGGGCAAATACCGGTGCGGTTATCGTCTCGTGGGGAATTTGCTTTATTGGCGTCTTTGCGCTGATGATGGTGTTCAACGGTTTGTCTCAGGCCCGTCCCGACCTGACCGGCGGCATCTATGCATACGCTGCGGCCGGTTTTGGCGATTACATTGGATTCAACTCCGCTTGGGGCTACTGGATCAGCGCATGTCTTTCCAACGTGAGCTTTGCGCTCTTGCTGTTTAGCGCGCTGGGCTATTTCTTCCCTGCGTTTGGCGCGGGTAACAACCTGCTTTCTATCGTCTGCGCCAGCGTGTTTTTGTGGTTCCTTACCGCCCTTGTGCTTCGTGGCGTTAAGGAGGCTGCGGGCATTAACACGATCGTCACGTTGGCGAAGCTGGTGCCGCTGGGGCTCTTTGTGCTGAGTATCGTGCTCCTGGGTAAGTTCAACGTCGATATCTTTATGGACAACTTCTGGGGAGAGCCGGCTGGTCCTGGCTTTGGCGAGCAGGTTGTCTCGACCATGATCGCCCTTGTCTGGGTCTTCACGGGCATCGAGGGCGCTGTCGTTATCTCGGGCCGTGCAAAGTACGTGCGTGACGTCGGCCGCTCGACGGCGCTCGGATTTGCGGCTGTATTCACGCTGTATCTGATCATCTCGATGCTGTCGCTCGGCATTATGCCGCGCGAGGAGATGGCACAGCTTGCAACGCCCTCCATGGCGGGAATTCTCGAGTGCGCAATCGGTCCGGTTGGTGCTGCCATCGTAAACCTTGGCGTTATCCTTTCGTTGGTCGGCGCGCTGCTGGGCTATGTCATCATTGCGTCCGAGACGCCGTTCGAGGCGGCGCGCCAGGGATCCTTCCCTCTGGCGTTTGCCAAGACGAACAAGCACGACGCCCCGGTGGTAACGGTTCTCGTGAGCTCCGGCATCACGCAGCTCTTCTTGATCGTGTCGTATGTGGCGGCGAGCACCTACCAGTTCTTCTATAGCTGCGCAGTCAACACGATTCTGGTTCCGTATGTCTGCTCGGCTGCCTATTACATGGTGATTGGCTGGAAGAACGAGCATCTGGACGGGCCGCATGCGCCCAGCGTCGGCAAAGCCCGCTTCTTCGGTACGCTCGGCTTCATCTACACATTGTTCCTGGTGTGGTCGACGGGTCTTCAGGGCGTTATGATCACGACGATTCTTTTTGCTCCGGCCATTCCCGTTTATATGCTGGGCGAGCGAGGCCGCGGTAAACCGGTGCTTCCGCATCTGCACGACAAGCTGATCGCAGCGGTGGTCATTGTCGTGGCAATCATT
>CABUMU010000185.1 GCA_902492855.1 uncultured Collinsella sp.
GGTCCCGGACCTTCCGGGTTCGGGGCGCGACACACCGGACTGGGTTATCTGAATAAATATGGCGAAGGCCCCTTTCGGGGCCTTCTTTGTTAAAGGAATTCGCCTACTCGGTGGACTTCGGGTTCTAGGTCTACGTTGAATTGGTCTTTGACGGTTGCCTGGATGTGGCGGATGAGTTCGTCGACATCGGCGGCGGTGGCGTGGTCGGCGTTGACGATGAAGCCGCAGTGCTTCTCGCTCACCTGCGCGCCGCCAACGGCGTGTCCTCGCAGGCCGGCATCCATGATGAGTTTGCCGGCAAAGTAACCCTCGGGGCGCTTGAAAGTGGAGCCGGCACTCGGCATGTCGAGCGGCTGCTTGTCCTCGCGGCGCTGGCGGTAGTCGTCCATGTCGGCCTTGATCATCGCGGCGTTGCCCGGGGCGAGATTGAAGGTGGCCGAAAGCACGATAAAGCCGTCATCGGCGATGCGGCTCTTTCGATAACCCAGGTTGAGCTCGTCGGCATCGAACTCGATGATATTGCCGCTGCCGCGGGTGCCGTCGTCGAGCTGGCGAGCGGGTTTGTAGACGCGCACGGACTCCAGCACATCGGCCATGCAGGCACCGTAGGCACCGGCGTTCATGTAGCAGGCGCCGCCGACCGATCCGGGGATGCCCGAGATGGGCTCCATGCCGGTGAGACCGGCCTCGGCTGCCGCCGCGGCGACATCGGAAAGCAAGGCGCCGGCCGCCGCCGTGACGTGCGTGCCGTCGACCGTAATGTCGGAGAGGCCTTCGCCCAGCGCCACGACGACGCCACGGATGCCCTTGTCGCCGACGAGCAGGTCGGAGCCGTTGCCCACGATGGTAAGCGGCAGGTCGCAGCGATAGCAGGTGTCGAGCGTGGCGACGAGGCCCTGCTCGGTATCGGGCGTGACAAAGACGTCGGCCGGGCCGCCGATCTTAAACGTGGTGTGCTCGCGCATGGGCTCGCTCATCAACACGTTGTCCTCGCCGGCAACGCCAGCGAGCGCGCACAGCAGGTCCTCGTTAAAAAAGTCGTTCTCGTGCATACGAATATCCGCCTTTTGGTGGTCGTTGTCATCAATCGATTGCAATATACCCCACCCGGACGGATTTGGTGCGCTGGCGGCGATAAAACAGCCGTCTACCGGATTGGTAAAGTGTTTATCACCGAGGTAGAGGGGTAGTCGCTATACTTTCAAGAGATTGCGCGTAAACCCGGAAGGAGCGAGATGGCCAACAAAGTCACCCTCAAGCAGATCGCCCAGGAGGTGGGGCTTTCCCCCTCGTCGGTCTCGCTTGTGCTCAATAATCGGCCCTGTCGCATCTCGGAAGAAAACCGCAAGCTCATCAAAGAGGTCGCGGCGCGCAACCACTATGTTCCCAACCAGATCGCGCGCAGCCTGGTCATGCGCGAGTCGCGCACCCTGGGCCTTATCGTCCCTAACATCGAGAGCCGCTTTTTTGCCTCGCTTGCCGGCAGCTTGGAAAAGCGCTGCCGCGAGGACGGCTATGCGCTCTTTATTACCAGCTCGGGCGGAAGTGCCGACGACGATCTGGAGCTGCTGCGCCAGCTGGTGACGCGCGGCGTCGACGGTGTCTTTCTGGTGGTGGGTGACGAGTTCTCCGACGACCGCGCCCTGCGCGAAGAAGTCAGCCATCTGCCTATCCCTGCCGTGATGGTCGACCGTGCCATTGAGGGGCTCGAGTGCGACAAGGTGATGTTCGACCACGAGATGGGTGGCTACATGGCCACTCGCTATCTGATCGAGCAGGGCCACCGTCGCATTGCCTGCTTGGTTAACGCGCGCCGTTCCAATACGGGGCGTAAACGACTTGCCGGCTATGAGCGCGCACTGCGCGAGGTTGGCTTGCCTATCGACGCGCGTTTGGAGTTTGAGAGCGAGTACTACATTCCGAGTGCCTACGAGGCCTCGGAGGCGGTGCTCGCAACTGATGCCACCGCTGTGTTCGCAAGTTCGGATAACATCGCCCTCGGTCTGCTCAAGCGCTTGCACGAGATGGGGAAGAGCATCCCGGGCGATATCTCGGTGGTGAGCTATGACAACTCGGCGGCCGACGTTCTTTTTGAGCCGGCGCTGACCGCGATTGAGCAGGATCCTGGTGTCCTTGCGGAGCATGCTTTTGGCTGCATGTCCAAGCGTCTTGCCGGTAGGGGCGGCAGGCGTGCCGAAGAGGTCGTCCTGGAGCCGGCACTTATCGTTAAGGGCAGCGTGCTCGAACTTACCGAATGTAGCTAAACGTACTTGTTTGTTTGCATAGATTGCATGCGGAGTGTCTGCTATTTGCCGGCGGGGCCTGGGTGCCTGCCTTGT
>CABUMU010000186.1 GCA_902492855.1 uncultured Collinsella sp.
CGCGACTACCTCGTTTACTTGTTGACGCTCACCCTGGGCGTCACGGTCTTCTATGCCTTTAACACCGTCTCGATGCAGGTCGACATCGCCGGCATCGAGGAAGCGGGCTTGTCCGAGGTCATGGGTACCATGCTCGGCTACCTCACGTACTTTTTGGCCGGCGTCATGGCCTTTTTGATGGTGTACGCCAATAACTTCATCATGAAACGCCGCAAAAAGGAGTTTGGCCTGTACCAGGTACTCGGCATGGGGCGCGGGCGCGTCGCCACGATTATGGCGCTCGAGACTGTGATCGTTTCGGTCGGCGCCTTTGTCGCCGGCATCGTGCTGGGCGTGGGGCTCTCTCAGCTCATGGTATTCTTTACGGCCTCGCTCTTTAAGACACAGATCGCCAATTTCCACTTCTTCTTCTCGGTGCATGCGTTCAACCTGACCCTTGCCTGCATGCTCGTAATGTTTGTGCTCACGTTGCTGCTGAACCTTCTCGCCGTGCGTCGCACCAAACTCATCGAGCTTATGGGTGCCGAGCGTCGCAACGAGAGCATCAAGACACGCAACCCCTGGATCGCGATTGCCATCTTTGCCGTGGGCGTGGTGCTGGTGGGCGTGGCCTATTACCGTCTGCTACGTGATGGGTTCCCGGTCACCGCGACGGACAGCAAGCTGCAAGAGGCCATGAACCAGTTTGGCATCACGACCGCTATGGTTACCGTGGGCACCTTTGCCCTGTTCTGGGGACTCTCGGGCATGCTCATCAAGCTGCTGCAGAGCCTGCGCGGTGTGTATTGGCGCGGTCTCAACATGTTTACCGTGCGCCAGCTTGCGGCCAAGGTCAACACGGTGTGCTTTTCGATGGGCGTCATCGCGATGATCCTGTTTTTGGCCATCACCTCGGTGACGTGCGGCATGTCGATCGCCAACGTGATGAACGAGAATCTGGAGCGCTATACGCCGGCTGATATGTCGCAGACGTATATCTACTACACGCCCGATGATCTCGACCGTTACAAAGAGTATGCTGACCCGTCTGAGGCCGATCGTATGGTGCCGGCCGACGCAACGGTCGACTTGTACTCTGCGTGGCATGGTGAGCTTGCCGATCCGGACAATGATACGGAGAGTATTTATGGTAAGTCGGCGGACAACAGCGTCGAGACCGGCAAGAAGGTCAATATCGCCGATGTTGCCGGTGAGCATGTGCAGATCGATTCGTATCTGAGTTATCCGCTTGGCGGCTCGGATCCTTCGGTGACTCCAAGTGAGATGTGCAAGATCATGGGCGAAAAGCTCCCGAAGGCGCTCGAGGGTAGCAACGCCGACACGACAGGCCTGTCTGTGACGCCGGCAAGTCAGTACAACAAATTGCGTCAGATGATGGGCAAGGAGCCGGTGAGCATTGGTCGCGACCAGTACTTGCTCACGTGTGATATGGGCGGCGAGCTGGTCGACATGTACACCAAGTATATGGCTGGCGGCCATGCCCTTACCTTGGGCGGGCATACGCTCAAGCCCGCTGGCGACAAGTCGGACGAGGATACGGCTGCCATCGCCAACTCGGCGATGGGCAGTAATCCGGGTACCGTCGTCGTTGCCGACGAGCTGTTGTCCCAACTTAATCTGCAACCGTATTCCAGTAGCCTGCTCGTTAACTACAAACAGGGGATGGATGCGACCGAGGCAGACGAGAGCATTAAATACACTGCGCTCGACAATCTGCTCGTTGACGGCAAGGAGCCGGGGTCGTGGGGACTCTTTATCACACGCTCCGAGATGTACACGCAGGCAGCGCAAATGAACGGTCTTATTAGCTACCTAGCCATCTACATCGGCTTTGTATTGGTCGTTGCGTGCGCGGCGATACTGTCGATCCAGCAGCTCTCCAATGTGGCCGACGGCAGCCGCAGCTATCGTGTGCTGGCGCAGATCGGCTGTGACGACCGCCAGATCCGCCATTCGGTGATGGCACAGCAAGCGGTGTTCTTCCTGTTCCCGTTGGCGGTGGGCTTGGCGCACTCCTTTGTGGCGCTCAAGGTGATTATCGACCTGGTGAGCACGCTCGGTCATATGAGCATCGGCGGCACCGTGGGCCTCACCTGTGCAATCTTCCTGGCAGCATACGGTGGCTACTTCCTGGTGACCTACCTCATGAGCGCTGGCATGGTACAAGCTGCCATCGCCACCCGCTACAGCGAGTAACTCGTTCAGCTTGGAATTATCGTAGGTTGAGCATAGGTCAGCGAAAGCGCCCCTAAGCGAGCAAGGTGACGTTAAAGAGGAGGGAAGCGTACTTTGGG
>CABUMU010000187.1 GCA_902492855.1 uncultured Collinsella sp.
TCGGGTTCCCACATTCATCCGCACATGTGCGGATGAATGTGGGAGGTGTTCGGATAAAGTCGATAATCAAGGCTGGTCCCGCTTTGGTTGTCGAGAGAGGGTGAATTGAAGCGCCCTCGCACGCTCCGTGCTACAATCGCGGGCATACCCCACAACTACATTTGCCTTCGAAAGGAGCCTGCGTGGCGAACGCCATCGATCAGCTCACGGACCGAGTGCTCGTACTCGGCCGCCTCACCATCGTCCGCCGCGCTATTACTGCCGTGGCGGTCACGATTTCCGCCGTTCTCCAGACATTCCTGATCCAGGCGTTCATTCAGCCCGCCGACTTGCTTCCGAGCGGCCTCACCGGCGTTGCGGTCCTGCTCGATCGCGTTACCTCACTCGGCGGCGTTCACATCGACATCTCGCTCGGTATGCTCGCGCTCAACATCCCCGTGGCGCTCCTATGCTGGAGCGGCATTAGCAAGCGCTTCGTCATCTTCTCGATGATGCAGGTCGTGCTCTCGTCGCTGTTCCTCAACGTCTTTCACTTCGCGCCGTTTTTGGGCGACAAGATCATGCTCATCATTTTTGGCGGCGTGGTCTCGGGTCTGGGCGCTGCCATCGCGCTTAAGTCCGGCGCATCCACCGGCGGCACCGACTTTATCGCGCTGTGGGTCTCCAACCACACGGGCAAGACCATCTGGGGCGTCATCTTTGGTTTCAACTGCTTTATCCTGGCGATCTTTGGTTTTATGTTTGGCTGGGACAAGGCGGCGTATTCCATCGTGTTTCAGTTTATTTCGACCAAGACCATCGACAGTTTCTATCGTCGTTACGATCGCGTGACGCTGCAGATCACGACGCGCAAGGCGGACGAGGTCATGACCGCCTATGTTGACCATTTTCAGCATGGCATTAGCTGTGCCGAGGTCATTGGCGGATACAGCCGCGAGAAGATGTACCTGCTGCACGCCGTTGTATCGACCTACGAGAGCCAGGACATTATCAAGCTGGTGTGCGACATCGATCCCGGCGCCGTGATCAACGTGTTCCACACGCTCAACTTTGTGGGCGGCTGGTGGGGCGGTCATGTCGACGAGCCCATGCCCACGGCCGTACCCGATCCCGACAAGCCCGCACGCATGGCCAGCAGGCAGGCGCGCCTCAGCGAGCAGGACAGCCTGCAGCAGGACGACGGCAAGTAGGGTTTTGGCATTTTGCCGGCCTGGCGCAATCCTGTCCGCCTGAGCCTCCCGAAAGCCTCGCTGCTTTCGGGAGGCTCTCGTTTGCCCAGATAAAACCTACCAAAATGAAGCTGTCGCTTTTTGGTAGGGAGGGTGTATCGTTTTATCAATATGAGGTAACATGAAACTAGACGTTATATACGTATTAGTTATTTCAATATTTCGATAAGAGTGATTAGATATGCCTGCGCCCAAAAATGCACCGCTTTACCAGCAGATTTACGACGAAATCAAGGATGCGATCGAGAAAGGTGTTTATGCACGCAAGGAGCGTATTCCGTCCGAGCTTGAGCTAGCCGAGCAGTACGACGTGAGCCGCATTACGGTGCGCCGCGCCGTCGAGGAGCTGTGTTCCGATGGCTACCTGGTTAAGCAGCAGGGCCGTGGCACCTTTGTTTCCACGCCGCACATCAACCGCCAGTTCCACGCCTCGACGCTGCAGACGTTTACCGCGCTGTGTGCCGACAACGGCATGAAGGCGGGCGCACATGTGGTCGATCGCCAGATTGTGCCGGCACGCCAAAACGAGATGGAGTTCTTTGGCCTGCAGAAGGACGCGCTGCTGTTGCACATCAAGCGCGTGCGTACGGCCGACGGCGAGCCCATCTTTGAGGAGAACATCTTTGTGCCGTTTGACGCCTACCGTGAGCTGTTGACGGCCGATCTTGAGGACAAGTCGATTTTTGCCGAGGTCGAGCGTGTTGGCGGAACGCCGATTGTCTCAGTTGGCTACCGCACGGCCGAGGCCGTTCGTGCCAATGCCGAGCAGGCGGCCGAGTTGGGCATTGCTCCGCACGATCCGCTGCTCAACCTGCGTGCCAGCTTTACCGGTCCCAATGGCGAGCCGGTCCTGATGGGTAAGCAGTACTACGTGGGATCGCGCTACGTCATGGTGATGTAGGTTACGCGGTTTTGCCAAACCGCGTAACGGCTCGATGCTGCGCCTTTGGTTCCGCCGTTCTAACGAACGGCGGACCGGTCGACGCTGCAAACGCCCCTAAGCGGCAATCTGACGTTCAATCGT
>CABUMU010000188.1 GCA_902492855.1 uncultured Collinsella sp.
TGGTCGTTGATGCCCTGGACGGCGAGCCGGGCGTGTATAGCGCGCGCTATGCGGGCGTGCATGGCGACGATGCCGCCAACAACGCCAAGCTGCTCGTTGACCTGGAAGGCGTGGCCGACGAGGATCGCACCGCGCGCTTTATGAGCGTCGTTGCGCTCATCGACACGGACGGTTTGGTCACCTATGGTGAGGGCGCCTGCGAGGGCACTATCGCACACGAGGGCCGCGGCAATCACGGCTTTGGCTACGACCCGCTGTTCCTGCCGGTCGATACGCCGGGCAAGACCATGGCCGAGCTCACGGCGGACGAGAAGAACGCCATCAGCCATCGTTTCCACGCGCTCGAGCATCTGTCCGCCAAACTGACGGGCGAGGAGTAGGCCGTGCGCGCGGTGGTGCAGCGCGTACTCAACGCCGGCGTGACGGTCGACGGCGAGTGCGTGGGCAAAATTGGGCGCGGCTATCTGGTGCTGCTGGGCGTGGGCCACGGCGACACGCGCGCCGAGGCTGATAAGCTGTGGGGCAAGCTCCGGGGCTTGCGCATCAACGAGGACGAGAACGGCAAGACCAACTTGGCACTGGCCGATGTCGACGGCGAGGTACTCGTGGTGTCGCAGTTCACGCTATTTGCCGACTGCCGCCACGGCCGCCGTCCGTCGTTTACGGATGCCGGCGCACCCGATGTTGCCAACGAGCTCTACGAGTACTTCCTGACGCTCGTTCGTCAAGATGTCGAACACGTGGCGCACGGCATTTTTGGCGCCGATATGAAAGTCGACTTGGTCAACGACGGCCCATTCACCATCGTCTTGGACACCGATAGTCTGTAAGTAGTCAATTTGGGACCGGGCTTTTTTAGCTACTTGCGTATGGCGGCAGCAGGGTGCTATAGTATTAGAGTTTTGTCTATCTTAGGGGTATTATCCCCTTTTTGAATTGCACCTTCTGGAGGCCCTGTTCATGGAAGAGATGGAAGTCAATCACGTCGACGACATCCACGAGAAGCTGACCGATATGGTGGGCGATCGCGTCAAGGTGAAGGCCAACATGGGCCGCACCCGCGTTGTCGAGCGCATGGGCACCATCAAGAGCGTCCACCCCGCCGTCTTTATCGTCGAGGTCGACGAGCGTCGCGGTCGCAAGTCGCGTCAGTCCTACCAGTATATCGATGTCCTCACCGGTCAGGTCGAGCTGTTCGACCCCGAGAGCGGCGAGCATATCTTTACCCCGCTCGGCAATCAGCTCGAGGAGCATTAACGGTGACCGATTGGTCCCTGACTCTTTCCGCGCCGGCAAAGATTAACCTCTACCTGGGGGTTCATACCGAGCGCGATGACCGCGGCTACCACAGGGTCGATTCCCTGATGGCGGCCGTCGGTCTTTCCGATACCGTGACGGTCACGCCGGCGCAGGCGCTGACCGTCCAGACGGTTCCGGCATCAGATTTTCCCATGCAAAAGAATACGGCGTATCGGGCTGCGGTTGCTATGGCCGAGCATTATGGTCGCGAGGCAAACATCTGCGTGACGATTGAGAAGCGCATTCCATTGTGCGCCGGCTTGGGCGGCCCCTCGACGGATGCGGCCGCGGTCATTGTCGCCTTGGCGGAGCTCTGGGGCATTGATCGCACCGACCCAGCGCTCGACGATATTGCGCGAGGCATTGGTGCTGACGTCCCGTTCTTTTTGCACGCGAGTCCTGCGTTCTACGTAGGTGGGGGAGACGTGCTGGCAACTGAGTACCCCGCGCTGCCCGCGACGCCCGTCGTGCTGGTCAAGCCGCGCGAGGCAAGTGTTTCGACAATTGAAGCCTATCGACGTTTTGACGAGGCCTCGGTGCCTGCGGACAAGCCCGGCGCGATAGCTTCTGCCTTGCGTGCTGGTGATGCCGAGACGGCATATGCACTCATCCATAACAACCTTGGTGTCATTTCCGCACAGATGGAGTCGCAGATTCAAACGGTTCTCGACTGGCTGCGTAAACAGGACGGAACCGTTGCTGTAGATGTGTGCGGATCGGGTGCCTGCTCGTTTGCCATTTGCGACACCGCTGCCACGGCCGAAAGGCTTGCCGATGCTGCCCAGCAAAATGGCTGGTGGACCTGCGCGACTGATCTTATTCCCAACACGGTTCAAATCGACGGGTTGATTTCCGATCTCAGCCGAACACATTGAGCTGATGGCTCGCTCCCGCAGTT
>CABUMU010000189.1 GCA_902492855.1 uncultured Collinsella sp.
GCAACCGCAGCCGTCACGGGTGCGGTCGCCGGCGAAATCACGGCAATGAAGGACGCAATCGCCAAAACGGCGATAACCACGCCGGCGATATCGCGGTTGGCCGACGGCTCCACCAAGGGTTCAAAATCGTCGAAGTCCGCCTCGTGGCCCTTATTGGCACGCAGATGGGAACCGGCACCCTTAGCAGATGCCGGTTGGTTGTTGGCTTTATTGCCTTTGGCGTTTTGTGCAGATCCGCGCGCCAAACTAAACCTCCATGACGACCGGGATAATCATCGGACGGGTGCGCGTACGGCTCCAAATGAAGTTGGAGAGCGAATCGCGCACGGCCTTGCGAATGGCATCGGAACCGCTGCTCGTAAAGCTGAACTTACCCTTCTCGATCGTCTTCATAATGGACGCGGAGGCATCCTCGGAGAACTGGTCGTCGATGGCAAACGAGACGCCGCGGCCCGAGAACTCGATGGCCTCGATCTTCTTGTGCTTGAGCGAGACAATGGCAACAGCGGTAACCATACCGTCGTTGGCGAGCTTCTGACGATCGCGCAGGACGATGGGGTCGGTATCGCCGATACGCAGGCCGTCGACGTAGACGACGCCGGACTCGACGGGCGTACCACGCTTGACGATACCGCCGCGCATCTCGAGCGTGTCGCCGTTATCGAGGATAAAGATATGATCGTCCTTGATGCCCATCTTGCGGGCCAGCTGGGCATGAGCGCGCAGATGCACGGCCTCACCGTGAACCGGCATAAAGTACGTGGGCTTGGCCATGGCCATCAGGAGCTTGAGCTCCTCCTGGCTACCGTGACCGGAAACGTGAACGAGGGCGCGGTTCTTATCCCACACGTCGCAGCCGAGCTTGGCCAGGCTGTTGACGACCTGCTGGACGGCTTTCTCATTGCCGGGAACAGGAGTTGCCGAGAGGATAACGGTATCGCCCTCGTGGATGGAGAGCGTCTTGTGCTCGCCATTGGCCATGCGGGACAGGGCCGACAGCGGCTCGCCCTGCGAACCGGTGCACATGACAACAATCTTGTCGTCAGGCAGGTTATCAATGTCAAAGGCATCGATGATATCAGCGTCGTCGATGTTGAGGTAGCCCAGTTCGCGCGCCACGCGGGTGTTAGTGAGCATGGAGCGACCGGTCACAACGACCTTACGGCCGCACTTGCGGGCGGCATCGCAGATCTGCTGCAGGCGATGGATGTGGCTCGAGAACGACGCGACGAACACACGGCCCGGGGCGTTCTTGATGGCGTGCAGCAGGTTGGGTCCAACCTCGGCCTCGGACTTGGTAAAGCCCGGAACCGTGGCGTTAGTGGAGTCGGAAAGCAGCAGGTCGATACCCTGCTTGGCAAAGCGGCTGATGGCGGCATAATCGGGCGTGACGCCATCGATGGGCGTCTGGTCGAGCTTAAAGTCACCGGTGTGCATAACGGTGCCCTGGTTGGTGCGAATGAACACGCCCAGAGCACCCGGAATGGAGTGCGTCATCGAGAAGAAGTCGAGCGAGATGCCACCGAGATTGACGTGGCTTCCGCCCTTGACCTCGCGGAACTTGGGCGCGCGGATGCGGAACTCGGAGAGCTTGCCCTCAATAAAGCCGAGCGTCAGCTTGCTCGAGAAGATGGGCACCTTATTGTTGAGGTCCTGCAGCAGGTACGGAAGCGAACCGGTGTGGTCCTCGTGGCCGTGGGTGACGATGATGCCGCGGAGCTTCTCCTCGTTCTCCAGGACATAAGTGTAGTCGGGAAGCACCAGGTCGATACCGGGCTGGGAATCGTCGGGGAACATGAGACCGGCGTCGACGAGCACCATGTCGTCGCCGCACTCGAAGACCGTCATGTTCTTGCCGATGCCGTCAAGGCCGCCGAGCGGAATGATCTTCAAGGGAGATGATTTTTTAGCTGCCATAGGTTCGTGTGGTTTCCTTTCTTCGAAACGGGTCTGGAACAACCGACGGGGCGCTTCTGGCAAACCGACCGCCGGGAACGTACAAACATGCATCACAGAGTCGATGCAATAACCAAATTATG
>CABUMU010000190.1 GCA_902492855.1 uncultured Collinsella sp.
GGCGGCACGTCGACCACCTTCGACGTGCTCAATAAGTACTTCACCATCAAGCAGATGCCCGTGGTTGCTTCCACGTACTGGAACAACGTGTTTGGCGCCATGCCGGGCGAGGCCGCCCAAGACGCCGAGGGCCTGGCCACCATGCGCAACATCGGCAAGAACATGGCCTGGCTCCTGCATTGTATCGAGGCAGGACAGGCCGCCGGCATCGAAGCCCCCGAAGCCGATCGCGAGCGCACCAACTTCATCAGGTAGAACGGCGGAACAAATACATGAACGTGCAAATTTTTGGCACCAAAAAGTCTTTCGATACCAAGAAGGCTCAGCGTTATTTTAAGGAGCGCCGCATTAAGGTGCAGTTTATCGACCTTAAGGAAAAGGAGATGAGCAAGGGCGAGCTCACGAGCGTGATGCAGGCGGTCGGCGGCATCGACAAGCTGCTCAACCCCAAGGCTAAGGACGAGGAGACGCTCGCGCTCATCCAGCACCTTACCCCTAGCCAGCGCTTCGACAAGCTGCTCGAGAACCAGCAGGTCTTGGCCGAGCCCATCGTGCGCAACGGCAAAAAGGCCACCGTCGGTTATTGCCCCGATGTATGGGGAGCCTGGGAGTAGCCTGTGTTATTTGCCGGCGCGTGGGTATAAGAGCAGGCGTTTGGCATATGATTCAACTGTAAGCCATGTCTAACAAAGGAGGGCACATGCCCAACAAACCCGTGAAAATCATCATGCTTACCGGATACCTCGGTGCCGGCAAGACCACGCTGCTCAACCACATCCTCGCTAACGACGGCGGTATCCGCGCCGCCGTGATCGTCAACGATATTGGCGAGATCAATGTGGACGCCAGCCTCATCGCCGACGGCGGCCTTTCCGAGACCGACGACCTCATCCCGCTCACCAACGGCTGCATTTGCTGCACGCTTTCGGACGACCTTGCTAACCAGCTGCAGGGCATCGCCGATTCGGGCAACTTCGATTACATCATCATCGAGGCCTCGGGCATTTGCGAGCCCATCCCCATCGCCTACACCATCTCGAGCTTCTGCGACGAGGCCAAGGTGGGCGGCGAGCCTAAGCTCGCGCTCGACAACATCGTGGCCGTGGTCGACTGTGCCCGCATGTACGACGAGTTCAACGGCGGTCGCGACCTGCTGGCTGAGGATATCGACGAGGACGACATCGAGAGCCTGCTCATCCAGCAGATCGAGTTCTGCTCCACGCTGATCCTCAACAAGACCGATACCGTGAGCCCTGAGCAGATCGCCGAGCTCAAGGCCATCGTGCGCAGCCTGCAGAAAGACGCCGTGATCGTCGAGGCCCAAAACGGCGAGGTCCCCATGGAGGAGCTGCTCGATACCGACCGCTTCGACTTTATGCGCGCCTACAACTCCGCCGCTTGGATCGAGGCCATGGAGCATCCCGAGGAGCACGACGACCCCGAGGTGCTCGAGTACGACATCGAGACCTTTGTGTACTCGCGCCGTAAGCCGTTTGACCTGCAGAAGTTCACCGATTTTGTTGAGCAGGAGTGGCCCGACGAGGTCATTCGCGTCAAAGGCCCGCTGTGGCAGACCGGCGATCCGGACATGTGCTACATGTTTGAGCAGGCCGGCCACCAGATGCGCCTGATGGAGAACGGCCTGTTTGTCGACTCGGCGCCCGAGGGCGAGAAACAGAAGATCATCGACGAGAACCCCGAGATCATGCAGATTTGGGACGACGAGACGGGCGACCGTATGACGAGCCTGTGCATCATCGGCCGTCACATGGACAAGGATGCGCTCATCGCCTCCCTCGATGCCTGCCTGACCGACTGGCACCGCGCCTAGGTTTATCCAAGCGGGCATTTGTCCGCCTACGTAACCGCCAAACCACCACGAAGGTGCCCTTCGTGGTGGTTTTTCGTTCTGAGCCAAGGAGATTCATGTTCAACATTGTGCTGTATGCGCCCGAGATTCCGGCCAATACGGGCAATATCGGCCGCACCTGCGTGGTT
>CABUMU010000191.1 GCA_902492855.1 uncultured Collinsella sp.
TCGCGGGGCGCCGAGATGCTGGGCTGGGAGCTTCCTGAGCTCTTCGACCGCACCATCGCAGCCATGCAGTCCTTCGCCCCCGACCACGATACCTTCCAGGCCTAACCGCCCGCGCCACTTAAAACCACCACAAAGGGGAAAGGCACCTTTGTGGTGGTTTTTGTTTGCGCGGACGCTAGGGGCGGACCTGGCCGGTGCCTCGGAGCTTGTATTTGTAGGTAGTGAGGGCCTCGGCGGCAAAGGGGCCACGGGCGTGGAGCTTTTGGGTCGAGATGCCAATCTCGGCGCCCAGGCCAAACTCGCCGCCGTCAGTGAAGCGCGTGCTGGCGTTGGCGTACACGGCCGAGGCATCGACCGCATCCAGGAAGCGCTCGCAAGCGTCCGTGTCCTCGGCAACGATGGCCTCGGAGTGCATCGTGCCGTAGCGATTGATGTGTGCGATGGCCTGGTCCTCGTTTGCCACGACCTTCACGCTCATCTCGAGCGCCAGGTACTCGCGACCCCAGTCCTCCTCAGTCGCGGCGACGTAGTCATCGCCCTCCACAAAGCCGGCGTCGGCGCACGCGGCGCACGTGGCCTCGTCGCCGTGAATGAGCACGCCGTGATCGTGCAGCACGGCAACGACCGCAGGCAAAAACGCATCGGCCACAGCATGGTCGACCAGCAGCGACTCGGCGGCATTGCACACGCCTACGCGCTGGGTCTTGGCATTAACGATAATGTTGAGCGCCTTATCAAAGTCGGCGGATTCATGCACGTAGATGTGGCAGTTGCCCGTGCCCGTCTCAATCACCGGCACAAGCGACTCGCGCACGCAGCGCTGGATCAGGCCTGCACCGCCGCGCGGAATGAGTACGTCGACAATGCCGCGGAGCTTCATGAGCTCGCCAGTGGCCTCGCGGTCGGTGGACTCGATCATCGACACGGCCTCGCGCGGGAAGCCCTTGGCCTCGAGCGCATCGGCCAGCAGCTCAGAAATCATGGCACACGAGTGATAGGCCAGCGAGCCGCCGCGCAGAATACAGGCGTTGCCGGTACGGATGCAGATGCCTGCGGCGTCGGCCGTCACGTTGGGGCGCGCCTCGTAGACCATAGCGACCAGGCCCAGCGGAACACTCACACGGGTCAGGTCCACGCCGCTTGCAAGCACGCGGTGGTCGAGCACGCGGCCCACGGGATCGGGCAGCTCGGCGAGCTTTTCCAGGCCGGCGGCCATGCCCTCAACGCGCTCGGGCGTCAGCAGCAGGCGATCGAGCAGTCCGGCCGAGGTACCCGCATCGCGCGCGGCGGACATGTCGAGCTCGTTGGCGGCGACGATGGAGTCGACACCGTTGCGCAGTGCTGCGGCCATGGCACGCACGGCCTCCTGGCGCTGCTCATCGCTCGCCGTGGCAAGTGAGGCCGACGCTGCCTTGGCGGCAACGGCAAGATCGTGGACATACGTGGCTATATCGACCGACATGGGCGGCCCTTTCTCCTAGAAGTTTGCAACCATGGTAGCCGATTTGCACATGGCCTCGCCCGCGGCGGTAGAATTGGTCAACCCGAAACACCGCAACGAACGGAAGACTCACATGGCCCTCATCACTTCGTACCACGTCCCCGGCCTTTACGTCGAGGACCACAGCATCGACGTCCCCCTTGACTGGCGCGGCCTGGAGCCGATGCTCCTGGCCGTCGGCAGCACCATGCGCCGCGGCGCTATGCCGGCACCAATCGCCGGCGCGCCCGAGAGCATCAAGCTCTTCTACCGCGTGGTTTGCGCGCCCGACCGCATCAACGACGATCTGCCGCTGCTCCTGTTTTTGCAGGGCGGCCCCGGCGGCGAGAGCCCGCGTCCGCTGTCGCCCACAAGCGACGGCTGGATCGAGGAGGCCGTCAAGCATTTCCGCGTGGTCCTTCCCGACCAGCGCGGCAC
>CABUMU010000192.1 GCA_902492855.1 uncultured Collinsella sp.
AGGGCTTCGGAGACCTCTTCCACATTGGCGCGCAGCGTGATGGCGCCGGCGGCATCGGACTCGTCCTCCAGGTGGTCGTAGGCGTACACGCTCGCCACGTGGCGCAGCGCCGTCTCGGCCTGCATGGCGACATAGCTCTGGTAGTCGTCGACGTCGAAGAGCGCCTTGGCGGTATCGGCGACGTGCCACACCACGACGGTTGCGATCTCGATGGGGTTGCCCATTTTGTCGTTGACCTTCAGGCGCTCGCCATTCAGGGTGCGCACGCGGGTGGAGATAGTGGTGGGGTTGCCCTTGGCGGCCTTCTGCGCCGCGGCCTTGGCGGCCTTGGAATCGCTAATCTCGAGCTCGATCATCTCGCCGATCCCGGCCGATCCGCCCATGCTCTTGCTAAAGAACGGGTTGGCCCAGAAGAAGCCCTCGTCGCGGACGGTGCCCACGTACTTGCCGAACAGGATGCACACGCGCGCCTGGCCGGGCTGCAGCGAGAAGAATCCGTTGAGTGGGATGAACCACAGGCAAAACGCGAGGATGCTGAGGCCGAGCCCCCATCCGTAGACTGCGGGCGCGTCGACGCCGTCGGGCGTGCTCGCGAGCCCGATGGTGCTCCAGATAAAGAAGCCGATGATGACGATGAGCGCCACCGCCACGGCGACGAGCATGCCGTAGCCCGACTTGGCCTTGAGTTGCTTTTCCACGCTCATTGTGAGTTCCTTTCATGACTGCGCCGGCGTTTGCGTGACGTCCCCGGCGCCGCGCTCCAGATTGCGATGGGGAGGAGGCGAGTCCCCGAGCAGTCCGTGCGACTGCTGATTGCATTGTGATATCACATTGAAACCATGTCAAGAACGACAATCGCCGTTTGCCGATTGACTCCCATCGCCTCGGGGAACTCCCCACCACTCTGGTAGTTTCTTCCATTCAGTTCACGCGATCTGATGGGAGCCCCCATGAGCGAGCTGCTCGAATCGTTTCTGCGCGTCGGAATGACTGTGTTCGTCTTCGGCCCGCTGGTTGCGTGGGTCGCTCGCCGCGGCGCGCGCGAGCGCCGCGAGGCGACAGACGTCTTCGAGTGCTTCACGGTGCGCATGCCCGCGGGTGGTATGGGCACTGCCTGGGACCGGGCCTGCCTGCCGCTCCTCGCGCCCCTACATCACGCCCGCAGGCCAGCGGTACCGGGTGAGGTCGACTCGGCCGTCGGCGAGAAATTCTACACCCTCGGCTTCGAGCAGCTCACGTTGCGCCTCAGGTCCGCCAAAGGCGAAGCCCGCAGCGAGGCGCCGTCGGCAAACACGATGCGATGGCAGGGGATGACGCCCGGTTGAGGGTTGACGTGCAGGGCATATCCCACGTAACGGGCTCGCCTGGGCTCGCCGACGAGCTTGGCGATCTGCCCGTAGGTGGCGACCATGCCCGCGGGAACCTGTGCGACCATCTCGTAGACGCTCCCGAAGAAGCCCTCGCGGTTCCTATCAGCCATCACAAACCTTTCAGTGCGCGGGTATCGGCGCGCCCGCGAGCAGCGGACGCGCTACGCCTCCAAATACCTCTCGACAAGCTCCTCAAACGCGCCGTCCATGCCCGTGGTCTCGAGCACGCCGTCGCAGTGGGGGCGCACGTCGTCGGTGACGTACTTCTTGAGCGCGCCTGCGCCGCCCATGCCGATCTCCTCGGCGATCTCGACCTCGGAGCGGCCGGTGCAGATGGCGGCGGTGGAGAGCAGGCCGGACACACCGGGACGGGCTTCGGGGTCGAACGTGATCATGCGCTCGGAGTCGGTCTGGCTCTTCTTAATGCGCTTGGCCGTCTCCTCGGCGGTCATCGAAATATTGATGGCGTTGCCGTAGCTCTTGCTCATCTTTCGACCGTCAAGGCCGGGCAGCAGCGGGGTCTCGGACAGCAGCGCCTCGACCTC
>CABUMU010000193.1 GCA_902492855.1 uncultured Collinsella sp.
CATCATCCTGGCCGATGAGCCGACGGGAAACCTGGACTCCGCCACTGGGGCGCTTGTAATGGAGACCTTCCATAAGCTCCAGAAGCGCGGCAAAACCATCGTTCTTATCACACACGACCCCGGCATCGCCGCCGAGGCCGACCGTGCCGTGACCATACGCGACGGTCGCATTCACGACGGCGCGTATATTCCACATGCACCGCGGACCCTGCGCAGCGCCGTAGATAGCCTGCCCATGATTTCCGCCTCCGCCAACCCGCCGAAAGGAGCGATGGCATGAGCGCCCGCGATCTCATCCAGGAAGCCCTTCACTCGCTCGAGGCAAACAAGGGGCGCAGTCTGCTCACCATCCTGGGCATCGTCATTGGCATTGCTTCGGTTATCGCCATGACTTCGCTCATCGGCGGCATCCAAAACAGCCTGGTCAACAGTCTGGGCCTCAATGCGGCACGCATGGTGCAAATCTATTCGTCGCAAGAACTCACCGAGTCGGACATCGAGAAGCTTCAAAAACTGGTGCCGCAGATAGAGCAGATCGGAATTGTCGACAGCGCGTATACCGAGTACAAGACCGGCGATAAAAGCTATACCGTCATGGCACAGGGTGTCGATAGCGACATGCTTGACGCCGTGGGGGCCAGCAAGCTCGTTGCGGGGCGTACCTATTCCCAGGCCGAGTCTCAATCAGGCTCGCGCGTGGCGCTCATCAGCCGCGGCGGCGCCGATCAGCTGTACGGCAACGAACAGGACGCGGTGGGCAAGACTATTAAGGTGTCCAACGGCGAGGTGCAGATTGTAGGCGTGATTGATGGCGGCAGCGACTCCATGGGCTCTCTCACGCTGTATATGCCACGCGAAACCATCTCAGGTCTGTTTGGCGACGAGAATCCCTCATTCCCCAGCGTGACGGCACTTGCCGCCGAGGGCACGGACATGGACGAGCTTTGTAAGACCATCGAGTCCAAGGTGTGCACGATGAAGGGCATCGCAGAGGATGATGAGTACGACAGTGTATCGGCGACCTCCATGAAAAGCGCCATCGATGCGCTCAACTCCTTTATGGGCGCGTTCTCACTCATCATGGGTGCTGTCGCCAGTATCTCGCTGCTTGTCGGCGGTATCGGCATTATGAACATGATGCTCACCAACGTGACTGAGCGCATCCGCGAGATCGGCATCCGCCGCGCTCTGGGCGCCAGTCGTCGCGATATCACCGCCCAGTTTTTGGCCGAGTCTTCGGCATTGTGCATCACCGGCGGTCTGCTGGGTGTCCTGATTGGCTATCTGCTGGCCTGGGCTCTTGCGATGTTTGCCGCAGGATCAGGGATTCTTGGCGAGCTCGGTGCCAGCGGGCAAATCACACCGAGCTTTTCAATCGCCACGGTGCTGCTGGCCTTCGCCGTCTCCGTCGGCATCGGCGTAATCTTTGGCTTCTACCCCGCTCGCCGCGCGGCAAAGCTCGACCCGGTGGAGTGCCTACGCTACCAGTAAGCCACCACCAACAAGTTGCGGTGAATTAGGGACTGAATACGCTATCTAGCAGCAAAAACAGACACTATTTCACCGCAACTTATTGAAGGGCTGCTTGCGCCAGTTCCGGGCGTCGTGCTCGAGCTTTTGGCGGATGACGGGCTTATACGGGTCGAGCTTGCTCGGGGCGCTCCTCCTCGCGGGTGGGAGGGCGCGCAGGCGCGGCGAGCGCCTAGCGCGCGAACTCGCGTAAAAGTGCGTCTTCCACTTCCCGAAGCGAAA
>CABUMU010000194.1 GCA_902492855.1 uncultured Collinsella sp.
TGCCACCGACGGTGCGGACGCGATCCCATCGCTCACGTCGTTTGATCGCGTGATTGTGCTTATGCCCTCGCTTGACGGACTGGGTACGCATCTGACCGATCTGATGAGTTGGGTGAGTGCGGGCGGCTCACTCATGCTGGGCATGACGCCAGATAACTCGAACTGCCTGCAGGCTATTGCTTCCAAGCTTGGGATCGAATCGGCCGGATATGACTATGCGACAGCCGAAAGTATCGTTCCGAGCGAGGACTTTATGTTGGGCGGAGGAGAGCGCTACGAGTTCTCGGACCCCTTCGATTCTTCGCTTTCGGTTTCATTGCGCGAAACGGCGCACGTCTGGGCAAGGACCGGTGACGCGGGCACGCCGCTCATTTGGTCTAACGATTGCGGCAGTGGTCACACCGTGGTGTGCAACATTGGCATCTACGACAAGGTCATGCGTGGGTTCTATGCTTCGGCCATAAGCTTGCTGGGTGATGCCACGGCCTATCCGGTCATCAACAGCGCCGTGTTCTATTTGGACGACTTTCCTAGCCCCGTGCCCTCGGGCGATGGTACTTATATCAAGCGTGACTACGGCCTTTCCATTGCCGATTTTTACACCAAGGTCTGGTGGCCCGATCTGCAAAAGCTCGCGCAAAAATACGGCATTCGCTATACCGGCGTGATGATCGAAAACTACGAGGACGCGATCAACCAGACCGAGCCCGCGCGCCAACCCGATACCACGCAGTTCCGCTACTTTGGCGGCATGCTGCTGCAGATGGGCGGAGAGCTGGGCTTTCACGGCTACAACCATCAGCCTCTGGCGCTCTGGGATACCGACTATGCCACTCTGTATGACTACAAGACCTGGAAGAACAAAGAGACGCTCGTCGCATCGCTCAACGAGCTTATCGCCTTCCAAGACGAGGTGCTGCCCAACGCGCACGGCTCGGTCTACGTGCCGCCGTCAAATATCCTTTCGGCCCGTGCGCGCAAGCTTATCGGCACCGACGTTCCGCGCATTAAGACCATCGCCAGTACGTATTTTGAGGATGGCACCGACCTGCCGTACGTGCAGGAGTTTGGCGTGGCGAGCGATGGCATTGTGGAGCAGCCACGTATTGTCTCGGGTGGCATGGTCGACGATTCCTATATGCGCCTGGCAGCCGTGTCCGAGCTCAACATGCACTACGTGAGCGCGCACTTTATGCACCCGGACGACCTTTTGGACCCCGATCGCGGAGCCAAGGAGGGCTGGGAGGTCTACAAGGGCGGCCTGGTCGACTACCTGGAGTGGCTTACCAAATCCGCGCCCGACCTGCGGCACCACACGGCGTCGGAGTGCTCCGGTGCCATCCAGCGCTTTTCGTCGGTTACGGTAAGCGTGGATACCAGCGCGGATGCCTGGACGCTCAGCCTGGGCAATTTCCACGACGAGGCGTGGCTCATGTTCCGCGCCAATAATGGCGAGCCGGGTGCGGTGACGGGTGGCGAACTGACGCATCTTACGGGCAATCTGTATCTGCTCAAGGCAAATGATAAGACCGTGACGATTGAGCGCAAGGAGGGCGGCGATAAATGAGAATCTGCTTGGTACTCGAGGGTTGCTACCCCTATGTGCACGGCGGCGTATCTACCTGGATGCATGGCTATATCCAGGCCATGCCCGAGCATGAGTTTGTGCTATGGGTGATCGGCGCGCATGCTGCCGACCG
>CABUMU010000195.1 GCA_902492855.1 uncultured Collinsella sp.
TATCGACGACGTCTTCCAGCTCAAGCCCAAGCAAAAGCTGGCCGGACAGGTCCTCGCCGCGCTCATCGCCTGTATCGGCGGCCTGAAAATCGGCGTCATCGTCAACCCGTTTGCCCCCGGCGAAATCATGCTCGCATGGCTCGCCTACCCCATCACCGTGATCTATCTGGTGGCATTCACCAACATCATTAACCTCATCGACGGCCTCGACGGCTTGGCCACGGGCATCTGCGGCATCGCGTCGTTCACCATGTTTTCGATGGCCGTTCTCTCGGGCCGCATCGACGCCGCCGCGCTCTCCATTGCGCTCTTTGGCGCCTGTCTGGCCTTTTTGCGCTACAACTTCAACCCCGCAAGCATCTTCTTGGGCGACTCGGGGTCGCTGCTTCTAGGCTTTGCGTTGGGCTCCATCTCGCTGCTCAACGTGAGCCGCACCGCCGCGCTCACCTCGCTTATCATCCCGCTCATCGTTGCCGGCGTGCCCATCATCGACACGTTTAGCGCCATTGTGCGCCGCAGGCGCGCCCACATTAGCATTGGGCAGGCCGACAAGGGCCACATCCACCACCGCCTGATCCAAGAAGGCTACAACCAAAAACAGGCCGTGCTGCTCATCTATGCCTGGTGCATCATGCTTTCGGCCGGCGCCGCCGCGATTAACCAGGTCGAGGTGCCCATGCGTGTGCTCATCTTTACCGTGCTCGCCATTGGCTCGGCGGCCTTCGCCAAGCACCTGCACCTGTTTGAACCCGTGCTGCGCCACCATTACAACAAGCGTACGCACGAGGACGAGCTCGTCACCCCCGACGACCCCGCCTTTAAGCAGGAGGAGCAGGCAGCCGAGGAGCGCAAAGAAGAGCGCCACCACAAGCTCTAGGGCAAGCTGCCGAGGATGTGCCAAGGCACCGTTAGCCAAGCGCGGCCGCGCCGCACCCATCGCACATGCCGCACCACGCGCGTCCCTCTCCCGCCCCTCGCCTACTTACGCACCGCCCCTCCAATAAACGCGTTATCATCTTGACCCATGAACATACGTTAGGAGCAATCATGCCAAACGAGAACAGCTACGAAGTCGCGCTGCAAAAGAGCAACGCCATTCGCGAGGGCCTGGCCAAAACGCCCGAGAAGTTCACCATGCTCACCGGCGACCGCCCCACCGGCCGTCTGCACCTGGGCCACTACTTCGGTACCCTCAAGGGCCGTGTTGAGCTGCAGAACATGGGCGCCAAGACCAACGTGCTCATCGCCGACTACCAGGTCATCACTGACCGCGACACGACCGAGCACATCCAGGACAACGTGTACAACATGGTCATGGACTACCTTGCCTGCGGCATCGACCCCGACAAGACCATGATCTACGCGCACTCCGCCGTGCCCGCGGCAAACCAGCTCATGCTGCCGTTCCTGTCGCTGGTGTCCGAGGCCGAGCTGGCGCGCAACCCCACGGTCAAGGCCGAGATGGAGGCCTCGGGCCACGAGCTCACCGGCCTTCTGCTCACCTACCCGGTGCACCAGGCCTGCGACATCCTGTTCTGCAAGGGCAACGTGGTGCCCGTCGGCCGCGACCAGCTGCCGCACATCGAGCTCACCCGTACCATCGCCCGCCGCTTTAACAACCGCTACGGCAAGGTGTTTCCCGAGGT
>CABUMU010000196.1 GCA_902492855.1 uncultured Collinsella sp.
GGACTTATCACTGACAGGAAATGGCCGCTTGCATATCGCCCGCTGGCTTGGCACGGTACAATGCTTGCAGCTTTTAATTCATGAATTAGTGGAGTTTTTGATGGCAGAATCTCGTGCGGAGCGTAAGGCTCGTCGTGCTTTGATCGAGGCGGCTGAGGGGTCGGGGGAGAAAAAATCTTCTAAGAAATCCAAGTCGTCTCTGAATGCGAAGGGTAAGTCGGCTAAGGGCAAGGCTAAGGCCAAGCGTCCCGGCTCTCGTCGGAACGACGATAAGGCATCTCAGAATCGCTCCAAGCGCCCGTATAAGAATCCGGTTCCGTCTGCGCGTAAGGCCGTTGATCCCAAGTCTCCTTGTTCCATCATGAAAGCTTGCGGTGGGTGTACGGCGCTCAATCGTCCTTATAAGAAGCAGCTCGCCGCCAAGCAGGCTGCTATGGAGGAGCTTTTTGCTTCGCTTTATGAGCGTGAGGGCATTGCTGTCGATCCTATTCGCGGTATGGGCGTCACCCTTGGCGACCCGGGTAAATATCCTGCGCCGCGTGGCTTTCGTCATAAGGCTGCCACTCCCTTTGCTCCCGGTAAGGAGGGCGCTGTCCGTTGCGGTTTCTTTGAGCGCGGCACGCACAAGATCGTTGCCGTACCCGAATGCCCCGTCGAGGCACCGGGCGCCCGACAAATTCTTAACAGCATCGCGCGTGAAGCTGAGCGCCTGCACATTCCCGCCTTTAACGAGGACAAGCATCTGGGCTTGCTCCGCTATGCCGTCGTCCGCTGCGGTTGGCGTACCGACCAGGTCATGGTTACGCTCGTGACCGCCCAGCGTGACTTACCGCATGCGCAGGAGTTCTTTGAAGCCGTGGCGGCACTCGATCCGCATATCGTCACCGTTGCCCAAAATATCAATGGCCGTCCCGGTAACGCCATCTTGGGCGAGGAGACTCGTATCGTCTATGGCGCCGAGTGCATGCGCGACCAGCTGCTCGGTTGCGAATTCGATATCTCCCCCACCGCGTTCTATCAGACCAATCCGCAGCAGACCGAGCAGCTCTATCAGCTCGCGATTGACGGCATGGACCTGCAACAGGGCGACGTACTCATGGATGCCTATTGCGGTAGCGGAACTATCGGCCTGTGCGCAGCTAAAGATGCCCAGAAAAAGGGCATCGGCATTATGCTGCTCGGCGTGGAGCGCAACCCGGTGGGCATTGCCGACGCACGTCGCAATGCCGAGCTCAACGGCCTCACCCGCAGCGCCTGGTTTATGGCCGACGACGCCACCGATTGCATCCTGGATGCCGCCGATAACAACGAGCGGGTCGATGTCCTTTCCATCGATCCGCCGCGCGCCGGCTCTACCCCCGAGTTCCTCGAAGCTGCCTGCGCGCTTAAGCCGCGCCGCATCACCTATATCAGCTGCAACCCCGTAACTCAAGAGCGCGACCTGCATCAGCTCCTCGACGGAGGCTATTGCCTGCTCAAGATCACGCCCGTCGACATGTTCCCTCACACCGACCACACCGAAACCGTAGCGGTCCTCGAACGCCGCTAACCGACCTCAGTAGATTTTTGGGACAAATCAGAACCACCCTTAAAAAGGGTGGTTTGCTCTTAGGGTATAACCCACGGGCC
>CABUMU010000197.1 GCA_902492855.1 uncultured Collinsella sp.
GCAGTTTTCGCCGTCTGCAGCTCGTCGCGCGCGGCATCAGCCTCAGTCGTCACGGCTTGGTGCGCGCGTTTGGCTTCGGCAATGGGGGCTTGAGCCTGCTCGACGGCCTGCTCGGCTGCGGCAAGCGAGTGCTCAAGGTCGGCGGTGATGCGCGGGACATCTTCTTCGGCTTTACGCAGGGCATCTGCCGTGTCGGAGATCTGCATCGAGAGCTCGCTGGTGCGCACCGTATAGCTGGCGGGATTTGCCGAGGGATTGCGTTGCAGCTCGGCATACTCATGACGCAGCGTCTCGAGCTGGGCGCGCGTGGCGTCGACGGTTTGTTGTGCGGCGGCAATGCCGGCGTCTCGCTCGGCCTGCACCTTGTCGCGGATGCGCTTGGAATCCTCAAGACGTCGAACGAGGCGGTTGCCGGTCTCGCGCGAGCTTGCCTCGCGGGCCTCCACGGCGTCGAGCGCGGCCTTCAGGCGGAGCTCAGTCGCGTCATCCTCTGTCTTCATTTGTTCGAGCTGACTCTTGAGCTCTGTCGCTTTGGCGGCGTGGGCATCACGGTCAATCTCGGCTGCCGCAGCGGTCTTTTGCGCTGTGGCGATCGCCTGACGCTGGTCGGCGACGATCTGGTCGTAGCGGCCTGCGATATCCTGGCGCGTCTCGAGCTCCTCGGCCTGATCGACAATGCGCTGCTCAAGTTCGGCCAGGTGGGCGCGGGCATCGGCAAGTGCCTTTTTCGCGGCGTTCATCTCGCGCATGGCCGAGGCGCCCTGGGCAATAAAGGTGCCCACGGCGTTCGCGGTGTTCGAGACAGCGGTCCCCAGATCGCGGTTCGCGTCGGGGGAGTGCGGGGCGATCGGGCGAGCGGTGTCGACAGCGTCCGCATCGGCAGCCTGCGGCACGGCGATATTGCCGGTACCGCCCTCGATCACAGAAAAGCCTGCTGCGTGCGGATCGACCGCATCGGCGCCAATCGTGGGATGTTCGAGCTGCAGAAACGAGGGCATGGTACTGCCTTGGTCGGCAACCGGAGTCTCGCCGGGCACAAAGGTCGAGGCCGCCTCGGCGGCCTCCTCTTCTTCGGCATCAATATCGGCATCGGCCACGGCGTCTTTCATCGCTTTGACAGCATCCATCATGGAGTCCATGACGGCATCGAGCTCTTCTTCCGAAGAGACCTCGATGGGGCCCGCTGCTTGCGGGACGTCGTCCTGTACAGGGGCGTCGTCCTGAGCGGGCGCATCGTCGTTTTGCTCATCGGCGTTTTCTGCGGCAGGGGTTTCCGCCGTAGTGCTTTCGTCCAAGATGGGGTCGTCGATGTCGATACCATCGCAGGTTACAACGTCAGTATCTGCGATGACGTCTGCGGAATCATCAATATGCTGTTGAGTCTGGGGGTCCAGCTCGTCTGTCATAGGCATGTGCTCCTCATCGTTGTTTGTCACCCTATGATAAAGTTTCGCGCCGACATCCCACGCGCCGCAGCAAAGTTTCAAAACGTGTTCGATGGCTCGATTTGATAACAATAACTCGGCCGTTTTATCCAGTTTGTACTTGACAATCCCTTCGCCGAACGACGTGGTGCCGTTCGCCTACCGTGGTC